>DAONAB010000018.1:13868-19684 GCA_035400805.1 Nitrospira sp.
CGCGCAGCCATTACCATCAATGTGGACGATGATCGTCGTGACTTATGGATTTGCGTGGAGGATGAAGGCATCGGTTTTGACGTCACGGAACTGGGCACCACCAAAAATACACGCTGTAAATTCGGCCTGTTGAGCATCCGGGAACGCATGGAACTGCTGGGAGGAGAATGCGAGGTGTCGTCGGTTCCGGGAAGCGGCACCGTGGCGATACTCAAGCTCCCCTTGGCATCCGGTTCCATCCAGCCGCAATTTCCTCGCGCCGCAGATACCGCCAATACGCCCGCGCCTTCTACTCAACTCTCCTCACGCAACATCAACATCCTTCTCATAGACGATCATGCGATGGTGCGACAGGGGCTTCGGAGCATCTTGGACGCCCACGACAATTTGACGGTCGTGGGTGAAGGCGCCGACGGGCAGGACGCCGTCATCATGGCGCGCGCACTTCATCCGGACGTCGTCATTATGGATGTGAATTTGCCGATCATCGACGGCATCGAGGCCACGCGCATCCTGACTCGGGAACATCCCTCCATCACCGTCATCGGTATTTCCGTCCGCAATGATCCGCAAGTTCATCACGCGATGACGGAGGCCGGAGCCGCCGCGTTCCTCCCCAAAGAGTCCGCCGCCGATCAACTCTACGAAGTCATTCTTCGCGCATTTCCTGTCCGGGCCTGAATAGGCCGCATACCCGCCTGGAAACTAGGGGATCCCCCAGTGGCGACCCAGGGCCGACTGGCTTATGCTGGGGTCGGCTTGATTGAATGGGCACGCTCGCCCACGCATCGCCTATACCGCTCCCCTGTTCCACTGTGAGTCACGCCCGAAGAGAGGGTCAGTCGTCGCTTAAGACCCGGAGGCTTGTCGTTTTCGCATGACTTCGGTGCTGCTGACGCTACAACGTCTGGTTCCCTTGGCCGCCGGACTGGCGATCGGTTTTCCGGTTGTCGCCTTTCTCTGCTGGGCCTCTAGCCCAACATTGCTCTACAGCCTCTTGCCTTCCACAGGCACGGTGAAACCCTCGACCATGGCTGCGGCGTTTACCTGCGGCCTCTCCCTATGGTTGCAGGCGGATGAGCAGGTCATCACGCCAACACGTCGACGTATGGCCCAGGGCTTCGCCGGATTGGCCTGTCTTCTGGCCACCGCCACGATGTTGGAATATCTGCTCTCGCTCGATCTGGGTGTTGATCTCTGGCTCGCATCCACGCCTGAGATGGCGGGAGATTCTCATCCCGGACGAATGGCTCCGGCAACCTCTTTCGCCATCCTCATGCTGGGGCTGGCCTTACTCACGCTGGACTCAAAACAGGGCGGACACGAGGATGCCAGCCACTACCTCGCGCTTCTGGGCGGGACTGTCGGGGCGATTGCGCTCGTCGGGTACCTGTACGGCGTGCAAACGCTCTATAAAGTCGGGACGTCCAATACCATTTCCGTCTTCAGTGCCGCGCTCCTACTCACGCTCGGCCTGGGCATTCTCAGCGCCCGCCCGACCCGCGGATTTATGGCCACCTTGACGAGCGACGACCTCGGGGCCGTCATGTTGCGACGCGTCCTGCCTTTCGCGATTGCCTTGCCGATCCTGGCCGGATGGATCCGTATCGCGGCGCAACGGTCCGGCCGCTACGATTTTAATTTCGGTGTCGCGCTGGCCGTAGCCGCGGTCATGTTGATCATTCTGGCGTTTCTCTGGTCCTTAGCCGGCAACCTCAATCGCAGCGACGGCCAAAAAAAACACATCATGCAAATTCTTCAGCAACGTGAGGCCCGGCACCGTCTCGCGCTCAAAGCCGGCCGCATGGGCACATTTCATCAAGACCTTGATCGTCACACATTGGTGTTTTCGCCTGAACTGGAGAGCATCTTCGGTTTGCCGGCGATGACCTTCGGCAGTACCTTTGCTGCCTTCCAGGACCTGATTCACCCGGAGGACCGCGCGCAGGTCCTGCAGACCATCAATCGCGCCATTCAACAGCGGAGCGCCTATGATCTCGAATGCCGGATCCTACGCCAGGCTCCTCCCGAGGAAGCCTGGATCGCAATTACCGGACAGGTCCTGCCGGACGCCACCGGGCATCCGAGGCAAATCACCGGCATCATGTTTGATATTACGGAACGCAAACACTCTGTCACCGCACTCCAGCAGAGCGAGCAGCAACTCCGCATCATCACCGATGCCCTGCCCGGGCTGATTGCCTCTGTCGATGGCGACGAGCGTTTCCGGTTCGTCAACGCAGGGTATGAGCAACAATTCGGCCTCTCTCGCGGCCAGATCGTGGGACTCTCAGTGAAGGATCTCCTCAAAGACGACTATCCGACCGTTCAACCGTTTATCCGGCGGGTGTTGAATGGAGAACGGATTTCCTTTGAGACCACGTTCCTGGAAGAGCGGGGCGAACAGACGCTCCTGTCGACCTATGTCCCGGACCGGAGCCCGGAGGGCCTGGTGGGGGGATTTTATGTGCTCGTGACGAATATCACAGAACGTAAGCGCACCGAATGCGCGTTGCGGGAAAGCGAAGAACGGTTCAGGCATCTCTTTGAGCAGGCGTCGGACGGAATCGTGACCGCCGACATGAACGGACAGTACCTCGATGTGAACAGTCGCGCCTGCCAGATGTTGGGTTATACCCGTGAAGAGCTGTTCGGCCTGCGGGTCCTCGACCTGTTGGACCCGCATGACTACCCGCGTTTGAGAGCGATCAAGACCGAGCTGATCCAGGGACATCGTCATTCCGGAGAATGGAAATTACGCCGCAAAGATGGAAGCACCATTTCCGTCGAAATCAGTGCGAAATTGCAGCCCGACCGGCGCTGGCATGCCATTGTCAGAGACATTACCGAGCGAAAGCGGGCCGACGCGGGGTTACGCGAAAGCGAAGCCTATTTCCGCATGTTGGCGGATGCGACTCCGGTGCTGGTCTGGAAGGCGGGAACGGATCGTCTTTGCTCCTGGCTCAACCGGTCCTGGTTGGAGTATACCGGACGACACCTTGATGATGAACTGGGCACCGGCCGGACCGATAGTATTCACCCTGAAGACCGGGCTGAATTCCTCCGTGTCTACAACACGCACTTTTCCCGGCAGGAACCGTTCGAATTGGAATACCGCCTGCGCCGGCAAGACGGCACCTATGGATGGATCCTGGACCGCGGCGTCCCCCTTCTCAGCGCCACCGGTGTGTTTAGCGGATATCTCGGAGCAGCCCTCGATATCACCGATCGGAAACTGGCCGAAGAACAATTGCAGCAATGGACGGTGGAACTGGAGAAGCGGGTCGACGAACGCACGCAGGCCCTCGTGCATTCGCAGGCACGCCTCCGCGCCCTGGTGTCCGATCTTAGCGCCACGGAAGAGCAGGAGCGTCGTCGGCTCGCCACGGAGTTGCATGACTATCTCGCACAGTTGCTGGTCGTCGGCCGGATGAAACTCAGCCAGGCCCGCCCGCAGGTCCGAAATCCGAAAACAGAGCAACTCCTGAGCGAAACGGACGATATGCTCACGCAATCGCTCAACTACACACGATCGCTCGTGGCCGAGTTGAGCCCGCAAATCCTTTACCAATTCGGGTTGCCCGCCGCCCTCAAATGGTTGGCCGGACAAATGAAATCGCACGGGCTGTCTGTCGCTTTCCATTGCGAGATCGACCAACTGGCTCTCGTCGAAGAACACGCCGTCATTTTGTACCAGAGTGTGCGGGAACTCTTGTTTAATGTCGCGAAACATGCGGGCACCGGCGAGGCCACGATCACGCTGGCCCAGAGCCCCGGCCATCAGGTGGTCATTACCGTGTCGGATTCAGGGTGCGGCTTCAATCCCGCCATGCTTCTCGACACCGAGCGGCATCATCCCGGACGGTTCGGCCTGTTTAACGTCCAAGAACGCATTGAAGCGATCGACGGAACGCTCAACCTGAAATCCGCCGAAGGGGCAGGAACGACCATTACACTCACCGCGCCGCTGGTGCCTGCTCCTGACTCGGCGACCGAGTCGCCCCTTCCGCTCTCGGACGATATTCCGGGTGTGGCCCATACGCCTTCGCACCGCTTACGCATTCTACTGGTGGACGACCATGCCATGGTGCGCCAAGGCCTACGGAGCGTGCTGGAAAGTTACCCGGATCTGGAGGTGGTGGGGGAAGCCGGCGACGGTGGAGCAGCCATCAGTATTGCCGCAGCCTTAAAGCCGGATGTCGTGGTGATGGATATCAATATGCCGAAAATCGATGGGATTGAAGCCACTCGCCACATCATTGGCGAACATCCCGATGTCGTGGTGATCGGACTCTCAGTCCAAAACGAGCGGCATATTGAGGACGCCATGCTCAAAGCCGGGGCTGCGGTCTTTGTCACCAAAGAGCGCGCAGCCGGCCAGCTTTACGAAGCGATTGTGAGCACCGTCCGCACCAGAAGGTGAAACGTGCTCCTGTCACACGGCGGGGGGACGGCGCCCCATCACCATTCCGATCACCGCCAGAATGACAAAGATCACGAAGAGGACGTACGCAATGTGCGTCGCCGTTCCCGCCACCCCTGTCACTCCCAGCACACCCGCAATCAGCCCGATGACTAAAAATGTGACAGCCCAGCTCAACATGATGACACCTCATCTATAGGTAAACCTGTCCTCACCTGTCTGCAGCCCCGGTCGAATGGTACGCGTGCTGTGTCCCGCAGCCTTTATGCCCGCACGAACAACTTCCGGTTGGCACTGTGGCATTGCGGCAGGCGTCGGAACAAAATTCACGACCTTTTTCAGCCTCACACGCGCATGAAGGATGTGCGCAGGACTTCTTTCGCATGGTTGCCTCAGCCATTGTCGTATCCTTTCCGGCGGCCGACCCGCCTTCACTCAGTCACCCACACGGCCCCCCCTAAAACCAGAGGTGAATACCCATGCCGATCCATTCCACCCGTTGTGTGAACAATTGGCCGTCGGGACTGGGGCCTGAGTAATATTCCCCCAGCACCTGCAGCTTTCTATCGCCGATCCTGGCATTTTCAAACTGCAGTCCGGCCATCACCGATTGACCGACCGACCAGTTCGTTCTGGCATGCGTCTGAAAGTCTGCATAGGCCACAGGCCGGACCTTTCCCCCGAAGAATAACCACGGACTCTTCAATTCCACCCCGCCTTGGGTCGTTTCCCGCCCCAACGTGCTGGGATCTTTTCTGACGATAGTCCCCACTCCGCCGTACACCCGTAACCAGGTCGTCAGGTCATAGGACAGTTTAAGATCGATCTCTTCATAACTCAGGTTGATTCGATTCACCTGAGGATTGTTTAGTAGAAATTCATCGCCCAAATGTGAGCTCTGGTGTCGGATTCTCAGGAGTCCTGAAAGTTTGTCGGCCCGGTAACTCGCCACAATGCCAAACGTGTAGTCCGCATTGATCAAATCGATCGAGCGTTTTTCCGTATCGAAGACGCCGAATACCCCGGCCTGGATTCCCAATTCCCACTCGCCGTTGAAGGGAGCGGCATCCCGGTAGACGGCGAAGGATTCGCCGAACGCACTGGAAAATTCACGGCCCCCCGATGAGAGCGAATGGTAGGACGCGCCGAAGTGCGGCCATCGTAAATCTGCATGAAACGGGTCCACCAGCAATCCACGCGGGAGAAATTTCGAGTCGGATTTCGGAGTCACCGCCCGGACGACACCGGGGCCGGGTGCCTCCGCTGGTCCAGCGCCCGTTTGCACGTCAGCGTGGACGACGCCTGGAATGGCTTGAAGCGCCGTGACAATCTTCGCCGGATCCTCAGCCGCCAACCGTTTGGCATAGACGGCCACCCGCCCCTGGTCGACGTA
>DAONAB010000019.1:0-11980 GCA_035400805.1 Nitrospira sp.
TGCGTGACATTTCGCTCACAGTACCAAACGGAAGCTTTACCATTCTGCTCGGCCCGTCCGGCTGCGGAAAATCGACGCTCCTGCGCATCATCGCCGGGCTCGACGCGCACACGACCGGGCAAATCCTCATCGACGGACACGGGGTCGATCACCTGCCGCCGGCGGAGCGTGACATCGCGATGGTCTTCCAGCATTATGCGCTCTATCCGCACCTGTCGGTTCGCGACAATCTCGTCTTCGGGCTCAAGATGCGCCGCGTGCCGCGCCACGTGATCGACGATCGTATCGCGGAAGCCGCACACCTGCTGGAGATTCAGCCGCTGCTCGATCGCAAACCCAAGGACCTGTCCGGAGGGCAACGGCAACGGGTCGCCATGGGCCGCGCCATCGTGCGCAAGCCCAAGCTGTTCCTATTCGACGAACCGTTGTCCAATTTGGATGCGCAACTGCGCACATCGATGCGAATCGAGCTGAAAAAATTGCAGCAGCGCCTGCAGGCGACGATGATTTATGTCACGCACGACCAGGTTGAAGCGATGACGCTGGGCGACCGTATCGTCGTCATCGAGGGGGGCCGCATTCGACAGGCGGATGATCCCCAGCAAACCTACACCGCTCCGGCCGATCCGTTCGTCGCGTCCTTCATCGGCACACCCCCGATGAACCTCTGGGAAGGGAACCTCAGGGTGCAAGGACAAAAGACTGTATTCACAAGCGGTGACATCACGTTTCCGCTACCGGCGCCGCTGTTGCCGTCGCTACCGCCACGCGCCTCGACACTCACGCTCGGCATCCGCCCGGAAGACATTACATGGCAACACACGCCACAATCTGTTCAGGTGGACGCGCAGGTGGAACTGATTGAGGATCTCGGCGCCGATCTCCTCATCCACTCCCGAGTAGGTCATCTCAAACTGGTGGCCCGTGCCGATCGTGAGACCGGCATCACAACCGGCATGACCACACGTCTGTTTTTCCCACTCCACAAACTACATCTCTTCATCGACCACCGCCGTGTCGATCTACCCCGTCACCCGCGTTGATTCCCCGGCATAGCGGCCCGGAGAGACGTCGTCGCAGACAATGCTATAGAGACTCATTCAGTCTTGCTGTAGTCTTGCGGAACACATGGTTTGTTGATACAGGCTCCACAAGATGCGAAACATAAAAGAGTCGCTGCGCGATCACTTCAGGAACTTTCCTGCCGGATCGCGCCCATGAAGTCCTCCATGAAATCACTCAGCATGGCCGCGCTGGCGATAGTTGCCACCATCTTGCCATTTGCCGAGGGCATTCTTAAAAACGGATTGCTGGAAATCATCCTGCTCATGCCGGTGGTCTGGCTCATGGTCGCCGGCAGTACGCGCGAGCCTGCCCTGCGTTCAGTATTGGTGCTTGTCAGTCTGTGCGTCGGGCTGACTCTCTGCGATCTGCTTTTGCGGCCGTTGATCGGCGACCGGCTTCACTACTCCCCGATGAATCTTCACCAACGGCGGTTGCCGGCGTTGCCGATGTTGGGGCGCTGGGACCCCGGAGTGGAATTTTCCGGTGAGGTCTATGGCGACCTCGCCGCCATGACCGGAATGCAGGCGCTCCGGGAAGCACGTTTCGTGGAATTCCAGACGGATGCAAAAGGGTTCAGGAATGGCCCATTGCGGAGCCCTATTGATGCGATCGTGCTCGGCGATTCTTTCTCCGCTGGAGTCGGGGTCTCGCAAACCAAAACCTGGGCGGCTCTTCTCGGGGAGCGTTTGGGATGGTCGGTCTACAACTTGTCCTATCCTGGCGGGCCGTATGATCAGTACCTCAATTTTTCGATTGAAACCCCGGACCTGCGGCTCGCACCACGCGTGCAGCTCGTGTGGACGCTGTATACCGGCAATGATCTGGAAGACGCAGGGGGCGAAACATGGGATCTCGATGCGTTACCCTGGCGCACGGGAATCTCCGCTGCGCTGGTGACCTACCGGACTTTTCGCGACCGCTCGCCACTGAGTCAAGCGTGGGACTCGGTACGCAGCCGTTGGCGCGGGATTTCTGACGATGTGGTGGTCCGTTCCCTGCCCGATGATCGCTCCATCTTGTTGTACAGGCCCCAGGAAATCTGGGGCCTGCGCGGGCGCACGGACGTTGAACGACACCCCAATTTTTCGAAACTCCAGACGACGCTTCGTGAGATGAACGCAAAGGTCGACCGGATGGGCATGCACGCGACGGTGATTATTCTGCCGACAAAAGGAGAAGTGTATCGCTGGTTGCTGCAGCCGGAATCGAAGGCGGAGGGGCAATCGTCCGGATTTGCGCAAGCCGTACTGGCTGCCTGTAGGCAGATTTCGTTGACGTGCGTGGACAGCAGGGCCTATCTCGAATCAGAAGCAAAGCGGATCTATGATCGTTCGCACGAATTGCTATGGTGGCGCGACGACACGCATTTGAATGAGCTGGGCCATAACGCACTCGCCACCTTCGTCATCCAAGCCGTAGCAACCTCCAATAGACGGTAGCGGCGTACTTCACGCACACGGTCCTGGAATAGCCGCCCACGGGCTGCCGAGGCACTCCCATGCCCCTACACTTGACTGTGGCCTCAACTTTCTTATCTCTGTAGTCACGGGCGCAAGGACGGCAGAGAAAAACCACAAGTTCACTTGCAATGCGTCCGGAGACCTCGTAAGCTCCGGAAAGGATTGCACTCTTTGCCCGTGCGCCTCCCCAAATTTCCTACGGACCGACTCTGATGGCGACAGCACAACGCGGTTACTACGACATTCTCGGCGTTCAGCGGGACGCCTCTGCCGACGACATCAAGAAGGCGTTTCGCCGTCGTGCGCGCGAAATCCATCCCGACCTCCATACCGGCGCGAAAAAGACGGAAATGGAGAAGAAGTTCAAGGAATTGAACGAAGCGCATGAGGTGCTGTCGGATCCCGACAAACGCAAGAAATACGATCAGTACGGCCAGAACTGGGAACAGGCCGAAGCCTACGAAAAGGCTCGCCAGCAGGCCGACGGCCAAGCCGGACGAGGCGGCGCTCCCGGAGGTGCCGGGGGATTCAGCGGTGATTTTGGAGATATTTTCGAGACCTTCTTCGGGGGACGGGGTCGCGGCGGAAACGCCACGGGGTTTGCCGTCGACGGGGAAGATCTGGAAACCGATGTGGAGCTCAGCATCCGCGACGTAGCCACCGGCGTCAGCCGGCGCATCGACCTCACCGAACGGGTCACCTGCAAAGCCTGCGGCGGCAGCGCCATTGTGCGAGGGCGCCCCTGCGTCGTCTGTGGTGGCTCAGGCACCCAGACCGAGAAACGTACGATCGAAGTACGGATTCCGGCAGGCGTACAGCACGATACCCGCATGCGCATCGCAGGCAAAGGCCAACCGGGAGTCAATGGAGGCAGGCCGGGCGATCTCTACCTGCGCGTCCATATACAAGCCAACGGTGTCTTCCGGCAGAAGGGGTCGGATATTCACGTCACACTCCCCGTCTGGCCGTGGGAGGCGGCGCTTGGAGCTGACGTGATGGCTCCCACGCTGGCGGAGCCGGTGAAGGTGAAAATTCCTGCCGGCAGTAAGGCCGACAGCAAGCTGCGCTTGAAGGGCAAGGGATTGCCGACCTCTACCGGAGAGCATGGGGATCTGTTCCTGAAGCTGAAAATCGTCATGCCAACCGGCCTATCCGACGAAGAGCGGGCGCTGTACGAACAATTGAGCCACGGCCGCCACAACGATCCGCGAGCGGAGATCCTCGCAGCCTCGAAACGCCATTCGTCCTGATCCACAACCTCCTGGACACCGGCCGCTTCTATGACGATGGTCGAATATGCCCTCCTCGCATTCAGCTCGCTGTTTGTGATCGTGGATCCCATCGCTGTCGTTCCGGCGTTCCTCGCCATGACGCCGCGGGATTCCGTGGCGCAACGTCTGCGCACCGCACGCGTCGCCTGCCTGGTCACCGTGGGATCATTGAGCGGATTCGCGCTGTTCGGGCAGACACTGCTGAGTCTCCTGGGCATTTCGCTGCCGGCCGTACAGATTGCCGGCGGCCTGATTCTGTTATTGGTCTCACTCGACATGCTGCGCGCGCAACGGTCCACGGTGCAAGAAACTGCCGCAGAAACCGCCGCTGGCACCAGCAAAGACGACATTGCCATTACCCCGCTGGCGATCCCTATGCTGGCAGGACCGGCTGCGATTTCCACCGTGATTTTATTAGAAACGCAGGCGACGACCTGGATGCTGCGGGCGGTATTATTGGGATGCCTTGTACTGATCGGATTGGCGAGTTACAGTATATTAGCGATCGGTGCGCGTAGCGCGAAGTGGCTCAACCCAATCGCCGAGAAAATTCTCTCGCGACTGATGGGCCTGTTGCTGGCCGCGCTGGCCGTTCAATTTATGGTGAATGCCCTCACCGGTGATCGGGGCTTACTACGTGGGCTGACGGGACATTAATCGCACTTAACTGAAGGAGGACCCGCATGACGACGAAACTGTTCACTCTGGCCACCGCATCGGCCATCGCCTGCGCACTCACACTCTCGCCCGCCTGGGCCAATCCCGAAGGCGGATACGGCGGGCACGGCGGCGGTTACCAGAAAGGCCAGCATGGCATGGGCGCCGCCATGATGGAAATGATGATGCACGGTGGCGCCGGTCACCTCATCCGTCATCTGTTGAAGCATGAGAAAGAAATCGGGTTGAGCGCCGAACAAGTGACCAAGCTCAAGGAGCTGCAGCTGAACCTCGACAAGAACCGGATCAAGATGGAAGCCGATATTCAGGTCGCCGAACGGGAAGTGAAGGCGCTGACCGATGACGAAAAATCGGACATCGCAGCCATCGAAGCGAAGTTGAAGGAAAGCGCCAATGTCCAAATCGGACTTCGGGTACTCTCGGTGAAGACCAGACGGGATGCCCTCGCACTTCTGACGCCCGAACAACGTGCCAAGGAACAGGCCGAGCATGAGAAGATGATGCAGCAGCACAAGGGCGCGGGCGCGCCGCACGGCAAGGCTCCCCATGGTAGCAATCCTCATGGCGCGAATCCCCACGGCGCGAACCCGCATGGCGACGCGAAACCTCAGTAACCCGTTTACCGGCACTGAATCGGAGGTCACAGATGATCAAGCACCTGGCAATTCCGACCCTGATGGTGACAGCGCTGTGTCTCACGACGACTCCCGCGTGGAGTGACAAGGGGCACAAGGGCAACGACGAGAAATGCGACATCGCCGATTTAGTGAAGGACGCCAAGGTCACCATTGATCAGGCGATCAAAACGGCGTTGGAGGCGGCACCCGGCACGGCGGTCGAGGCCGAACTTGAAAAGAAGCACGACAAGACTGTCTGGGAAGTGGAAGTGCTCGGAGCCGACGGCGCCATGACGGAAGTGCATATCGACGCAGCGACAGGCGCGGTCATCGATAAAGAGGCGAAGCACGAGAAACACGAGAAGAAAGACAAGCACGAGAAGAAGGACAAGCACTAAACCGCCAGTTGAGGCAGGGGCGCACCTCTGGTGTGGCCCTGCCTCATGTTCACGCCATCCCCTCATTCACGCCCCTTCAGTACTCCAGCGTTGCCATCGCCCTTATCCGACCTGTCCATGAAGGCCGCAGATTGACCCTCCACGTCCATCTATGCGAAAGTTTGCGATCGATCTGCGCACGCGCCGTGCTGAAGCGTAGTTCCCGTCCCGTAACTGAAGGAGTTTCCATGACGATCGACCCTCGACACAAAAGCCACAATCTGCTCGACGGACCGGGCCGTGCACCAGCCCGCGCCATGCTGAAAGCCGTAGGATTTACCGATGCCGACCTCGAACGCCCGCTGATCGGCGTCGCCAATACCTGGATTGAAGTCATGCCCTGCAACTTTCACCTGCGGCGGTTATCCGAACGGGTGAAAGCCGGCATCCGGGCCGCTGGCGGCACGCCGATCGAATACAACACCATCGCGGTGTCGGACGGCATCTCCATGGGCACCGAGGGTATGAAGGCGTCGCTCATCAGTCGCGAGGTCATCGCCGACTCCATCGAACTCGTCGCACGCGGACATCTCTTTGACGGCGTCGTCGCCTTATCGGGATGCGACAAGACCATTCCCGGCACCGTTATGGCGCTCTGCCGGTTGAACGTGCCGTCGCTCATGATTTACGGCGGGTCGATCATGCCGGGACAGTTCCAGGGCCATGACGTCACCATTCAAGACGTCTTCGAAGCCGTGGGCAAACACGCATCCGGCAAGATGACGAATGCTGAATTGAAGGACTTGGAAGACCATGCCTGCCCCGGACCCGGCGCCTGCGGCGGCCAGTTCACCGCCAACACCATGGCCATTGCGTTTGAATTCCTGGGCATGTCGCCGATGGGACGCAACGGTGTCCCGGCCATGGATGCGCGCAAGGACGATGTGGCGTTCGAGTGCGGCAAACTGGTCATGGACCTGCTCAAAAAAGACATTCGTCCCAAACAAATCATCACGCGCCGCTCCATCGAAAATGCCATCGCCGCGGTCGCCACAACCGGTGGCTCGACAAATGCGGTTCTGCATCTGCTGGCCGTGGCGCGCGAAATGGGTGTGCGGCTCACCATCGACGATTTCGATAAGATCAATCGGAAGGTGCCGTTACTGGCCGATTTGAAGCCGGGTGGTCACTACACCGCGGCGGATCTTTATGCGGCAGGTGGCACGACCTTGGTGGCAAAACGCCTGATCGATGCCAAAATCCTTCACCCGGACCAGATCACCGTCAGCGGACGGACGATTGGCGAAGAAGCCAAAGCCGCGATCGAAAGGCCCGGACAGGAAGTATTGCGCCCACTGTCCAAGCCGATCAAGCCGACAGGTGGTTTGGTTATTCTCAAGGGCAACCTGGCCCCGGAAGGCTGCGTCGTCAAAGTCGCCGGCCATTCCATCCTGCATTTCAGCGGACCGGCCAAGGTCTACGAGCGGGAAGAAGATGCCTTCAAAGCCGTGCAGGCCGGAAAGATCAAAGCGGGCGATGTCGTCGTGATTCGATACGAAGGACCGTCCGGTGGCCCCGGCATGCGGGAAATGCTCGGCGTGACAGCTGCGATCGTTGGCGCGGGGCTGGGCGATTCCGTCGCGCTGCTCACCGACGGACGGTTCTCCGGAGCAACGCACGGCCTGATGGCCGGACATGTGGCCCCAGAAGCCATCAAGGGCGGTCCGATCGCGGCCGTCAAGACCGGCGACGTCATCACCTTCGACATCGTCAAACGGCGGTTGGATGTCAGTGTGACCCAGAAAGAACTGGCCGCGCGCCTGAAGAAGGTCAAACACCCTGCCCCGCGGTATCTCTCCGGGGTCATGGGAAAATACGCCCGCCACGTCTCCTCCGCTTCCGAAGGGGCGGTCACCAGCTAGCCATGGCAATTCGGCCTCGATGGAGTCTGGCGGCGGCGCTCTGCGTTGCCGCCTGCCTCCTCGGGGGGATTCGCCCCGCTCACGCAGTCGAACTCCCTCAGGCTTTGTGCACCGACTGGAAAGATCGTCACCCCGAATGGATCTGGTGCGACGATTTCGAGATCGACCGCCTCGGCCACTACTTTGAATACGATATCCGGCATGGCCGCTTCGTCCGTGAAGCCGGAACGGGAATCGGCGCCTCGACCGGCATGCGGGCAGAATTCCTGCCGGGTGATCCGCATGGAGGGTCGCTTCATGTGGCCTTCGGCAAGACTCCCAGCGAGTACATGAAGCCGGTCGACGCAGGAACCGCCACATATCGCGACATCTACTGGCGGTTCGACTTACGGCTGCAACCGGGCTGGACCGGCGGCGGAGCCGACAAACTCACGCGAGCGACAATTCTCTCGAGCGATCGATTTGCACAGGCCGCCATCGGCCACTTGTGGAGCGGCGCTCACCCGGGATCAGACCCTGATCGCCTCTACCTCGATCCCGCCTCCGGCACTGATGAATTTGGCACCTTACGCACCACGACCTACAACGATTTCCCGCGCCTGCGCTGGCTCGGCGCCGCCGGCGGCCAGACTGCGCTGTTCAGCCCCGCCAACATCGGTAGATGGTTCTGCATCGAAGTGCACATGAAATTGAACCGACACGATGACGACGACGGCGTGTTGGAGTATTGGATCGATGGTCAGTTGGAAGCGCAACGGACCAACGTGAACTGGATCGGCAGCTACAATGAGTACGGCATCAATGCCGTGTATCTGGAACAGTATTGGACCTCGGTCCCGATCAGCAAAGTTCAACAACGCTATTTCGACAACTTCGTGGTTTCCACGGCCCGTATCGGATGTGCCCGATAACTGGGACAGCTGACAAGGCACCCTGCCATTGACCGGAAAGAGTTAACCGTTTCTTGATCTGCCGTGACAGCCGGCTGGTGTAGACTGCCCACCCATCACTTATGGCATTACGGTCCACAATTTCAGACAACCAGCCTTCTGCGCCAGACCCCAAGGTGTCCTCCGGGCGCCCGGTTACAAGCGACCTTTCCCGCCCCGAGTGGTTCATCAATCGGGAACTCAGTCTCCTGGAATTCAATCGCCGCGTGCTCGATCTGGCCAAGGACCCAAAGGTTCCCCTGCTGGAACGCCTCAAATACCTCTGCATCGTCAGTTCGAATCTCGATGAATTTTTCGAGGTGCGAGTCGCCGGTCTCAAGGAACAGGTCACCCATGGCGTCGAGCAACGTGGGGCCGACGGGCTGACCCCATCGGAGCTCCTGGCTCGCATCGCCGTACTTACTCACCAGTTGGTGCACGAACAGTACGTCGTGCTGAATCAGTCGCTGATCCCCAAGCTGGCCGACGAACGAATCCGCTTTCTCAAACGGGCCGACTGGATGCCGTCGCACATTCGCTGGATGCGCCGCTTTTTTTCGCGCGAGTTGCTCCCGCTCCTGAGTCCGGTCGCGTTGGATCCCGCGCATCCGTTTCCAAAACTGCTCAATAAGAGTCTGAATTTTCTGGTGACGTTGGAGGGAACCGACGCGTTCGGGCGCCCCAATGGCACAGCCATCGTGCAAGTGCCGAGGTCGCTGCCGCGCGTGATTCACCTGCCTGTCCGCAATGCCGCCTGGCCGCATGATTTTGCGTTCCTGTCGTCGGTGATTCATGCCTTTGTGCACCAACTGTTTCCCGGTATGCACGTCACCGGGTGCTACCAGTTCCGCGTCACGCGAAACAGCAATCTGTTTGTCGACGAAGAAGACGTGGACGACCTCCGCCGTGCCCTTGAAGGCCAGTTGCCGGACCGGCGCTTCGGCGACGAAGTGCGGCTGGAAGTCGCGGACAATTGCCCGCCGGATCTGGTCTACTTTCTCCGCGAGCAGTTTCATCTCGACGCGCGAGATATTTATCAATGCCATGGACCGGTCAACCTGCATCGGCTCATGGCCGTGCCCGACCTCGTCGATCGTCCCGACCTGAAGTTTCAACCGTTCACGCCCGGCGTGCCGACGACTGCGGTGCCGAGTGAAGACTGGTTCGATGCCATCCGGCAAAGTGACATCCTGCTGCATCATCCCTATCAGTCGTTCGCCCCAGTCACCGAATTTCTTCGTCAGGCGGCCACCGATCCGCACGTGCTTACGATCAAGCAAACCTTGTATCGGACCGGAGCGGATTCGGCCATCGTGCAATCTCTCGTGGATGCCGCGCGCGGCGGAAAAGAAGTCACGGTGGTGATCGAATTGCGCGCGCGCTTCGACGAAGAGGCCAATATCGAGCTGGCGCACGATTTGGAGGAAGCCGGAGCGCATGTCGTGTACGGCGTGGTGGGACTCAAGACACACGCGAAAATGAGCCTCGTGCTGCGTCGGGAAGGCCGGCTGCTACGCAGCTACACCCACCTCGGCACTGGCAACTATCACGCCCGCAATGCGCGCCTCTATACGGATTTCGGGCTGCTCACCTGTGATGCGGCAATCGGCCGTGATGTGCGAACTGTCTTTCAACAACTCACCTCCCTCGGACAACCGGGACGGCTCAAGCATCTGCTCCAATCGCCCTTCACCCTGCATACGACCTTATTGAAATGGATCGCCCGTGAAACCGACCGCGCCAGGCAAGGCAAACCGGCCCACATCATCGCCAAGATGAATGCATTGCTGGAGCCGCAGATTATTCGCGCGCTGTACAAGGCGTCTCAGGCCGGCGTCAAAATTGATTTGATCGTGCGGGGACCCTGCGCCTTGCGACCGGGAATCGCCGGTCTTTCGGAACATATTCGCGTACGCTCCATCATCGGGCGATTTCTCGAGCACAGCCGCATTTTCTATTTTCTCAATGACGGCGATGACAGAGTATTTTTGTCCAGCGCGGACTGGATGGATCGCAATTTTTTCCGGCGCATCGAAGTGGCGTTTCCGGTGCTGGATCCAGTGCTTCGCCGCAGGCTCATCGATGAAGGCCTCCGTCCCTACCTCGAAGATAATACCCACGCCTGGCTCCTTCATCGAGACGGAACCTACAAGCGGCAAACACCCGGCCGGGGAGCGGCGCGTTCAGCTCAACAATGGTTGATGAACCGACTCGTCACCTAAGGCTCGACTCACACCTCAATTCCTGTTTCTTCTGCACTGTTAACTCCCTTTTAACCTGGCTTTGATCCGGTTGTCGTGCCTGCAGGGTAGCCTGCGACCGTAACAGTCACTTCAATGATGGAGGGGCTCTCATGGGCATCGCGCATGTCGTTCGATCACAATCACGTCACCAGGCATTCCGATCCATTCGCCGGCAATTGCTCCAAGAAGAACGCAACCTCATGCGACAAACTGCCGGCTGGGGCCCGCCGGAAACTGAATCCGAGCTTCCCGCCGATGTCCTCGACATCGCCACCTCCGAACGCGACCTGGCAATCGACGATCTCATGCGGCAGCGTGCCTACTTCAAGCTGCAACAAGTCAAACGCGCCCTCAGTCGCATTGACGATGCTTCATATGGCATGTGCCATCTTTGCCGGACAGCTATTCCCCTGCCTCGCCTCCGCGCACAGCCCGACGCCACCCTGTGCATCGACTGTAAAACTGAATGTGAAGAACGTGCCCTGCTGCGTATGGGAGTGTAGCCATCCCCGAGGGATGGGAGTCGAGCTGCGCCCACCTCTCCGCACCTCCTCTCCCGAGCTGTCCCCCTCTTCTGAGCCGGAGCGGGACAGCCCCTTCCCTATTCAACTGAACCTTCAGAGTGACTGGAAACTGAACGAGCTCGGACGGTTCAGCTCCATGTCGCATTGAGACGAGTACCGAATTCGAGAGCGCGAGGGAAGAGCTGAACGGAGAACATGATAGGCAGGCCGAGACGTGCTTGCGCGACAACCGGAGTGGAAGAACTCCGGTTCGGCGCCGATATTTCCCCCCTAGACTATACGACCATCTCGCCGTCAGGACTGGTGCGGGTCAATAGCCTCAACCGGTGTCATGCACTCGTCCTGCGCGACAGTCCTCACAAGGCGTCGGCAGACAAGCGTTCGAGTCGCTCGATGATGCATCCCGGACAAAGTGTCGGTTGAAACCTACGGACTCCAGGCATCACGCGAAAGGCATTGTGACACTCTCGACACATGCCATCGCGCCGGGATGCGCCATGGCGAAGCGTCAACACGTCTTGCCGGCGTGAACGGGGTCGAGAGATTTGCAGGCCTCCCTGTACAAGTCGCATGTGATCCTCCTGCATTGGTGGTGAGATGCGGCGACAATGACCAGCGTACAGGTGGAAGATCACGGCGACTTCCGGAGAAGGTAAACAGTGTGTTAACGGAAGGCGATGACTCGGAGAAGAACAGAGCAGATACGCAGCGAACTGCAACACTGCGGTACTAGCCAGACGGGTGCACGGTACACACGGCACGCACGAGGGGCGCACCATCCGGTGGTGCGCGCCCTCATTTTATTGCAAGACGCGTCTTACTTCACCGACGCTCGAGACCGTTCGATGACCGGTGCCCAGGACGGTTCAAGATCGCGCTTGGCCGTGGCCTGAA
>DAONAB010000019.1:12080-19543 GCA_035400805.1 Nitrospira sp.
CGTTCGATGACCGGTGCCCAGGACGGTTCAAGATCGCGCTTGGCCGTGGCCTGAAACCGGGCTTCGGCATCTGCGTCCCGACTTCCCCGTTTCACGTTCACGGTGTGAACGGCAAAATAGGCTGGTGTGCCAAGCACCTGGAGATCGGCAATCACTTGTGCCAACGGCTTCCCCCAGAATGCTTCGAAGTAATGCGCCTGCACCTCATCGGCTGCGTTTTCTTGTAGCACCATGGTCGATGCCCCGACCTCATACTCACCCATGAAATGCATGCTTCCCGCTGTCACAGTAGTATCACTTTGCTTTACCACCGACTTCGGCAGCAGAAACAGTGTCACTTCCCGCACCTTGCCAAATCCTTTTTCCGATGTGCTGAAGGCCACCGCAGCATAACGTCCGGGCGGCACATTCTGCACATACACCGTTCCACCCCCACCGGCTCCGGGAGGAGGAGACACAATACTCGTCGGAATGAGTTTGGTCCCCTCGTATAAATCCCGGTCATTTTCGATCTTCACAAGATACAGGCGATCTTCCGTGTTCGGCACCCATGCGGCACTCTTGATCGTCATTCCGATTACGGCACTCTGCTGATCAACCGGCTTGGTGATGTGAACCGGGGAGACAAACTCTCCGGCCAGCCGCTGAAACTGTTTCTTGGGAGGCTTACTGACACAGGCTGCCTGTAGGAGACATGCCCCGACGATTATCGTGATGACCAGTCGATTCATAGAACTCCCTCTGGGTGAGTCGCACTTGCCTGGATGGCGGCCACAGTGTAGGAGATTCTATGTTACGGCTCAATCGATACTTACGCAGGGGGGGGTCGTGAGGTCCAGACGGATCGAGGCTGAATGGCAAGAGGAAGGCAGCAAGTCGTGGGGGCAGAAACAGGCCAAACATTGAGGAGCGGGCATGCAAGGCTCACGCTTCTAGGGCACAGGTGCCACCGGCGCAAGTGGCATATCCGCCGCTGTTTTTCCTTGGCTCTGACTTTCCAACGAGAGGCGCTTCAAGACACTCTTCGCCCGTTCCTCCAGGCGTTCGGCCTCGCCGGCTCGTTGGCGGCGTCTCAGCAATGACGCGTAGCTCTTCAACGTCTTTACATAGGCTTCACGATCATACCCGACCGCTTGCTCGTAGATCACCAGCGCCTGCTTGTAGAGGTCTTCCGACTGGTCCAGCTTATTCTGCGACTGATAGAGCGAGGCCAGGTTTTTTAACTCACCGGCCACTTGCGGATTTTCCGCTCCCTGCTGCTTTTCCCGAATCGCAATGGCCTGCTGAAACAAGGGCTCTGCCTGCGAATACAGCCCTTGCAGTTCATAGAGTTGGCCCAAGCGACTCATGGCTTCGGCCGTATCCACGTGGTCGTTCCCGATCGATTTTCTGAAGATGCTCACGGCGCGCTGATAGAGCGCCTCTGCCTGAGGATATTGATTCTGCGCTCGATAGGTATCGGCGAGATTTTCGAGATTTCGCGCCACAATCGGGTGATTGGGGCCAAAGGCTTTTTCATGAATCGTGAGGGCGCGTTGATACAGCGGCATGGCGCGGGGATGTTGTCCCTGCGCCTGATACATTTTCGCCAGATTGTCGCGGGTGATCGCCGTCAGGCTATGTTCAGGACCAAGTTGCTTTTCAAAAATGGCAAGAGCTTGCTGCAAGACCGGCTCAGCATCGGAGAAGCGTCGTTGATCCTGATAGACCACAGCAATGTTATTGAGGCTTTCCGCCGTTTTGCTGTGATCAGGGCCAAAGACCTTTTCACGAATTTCTCTGGCTCGTTGATGGAGCGCTTCCGACTGCGTGTACAACCCCTGGAGACGGTAGAGTTCGCCCAGGTCCGTCAGGCTGGCAGCCGTCTCAGCATGCGCAGGGCCATAGACGCGCTCTCGGATGGCCAGGGCTTCCTGAAACAGCGCTTCTGCGCGCGGGTACCGGCCCAGTTCACGATTGACTTCGCCTAGTTGGCTCAACGTTTCAGCGAGACGTTTTCCTTGCGGATCCAATACTTCGGCTTCTTTCCGCGCCGCCACAAAAGATTCTTCTGCATGCGTATAGTCGCCCGACCGCATCGCGTTATTCCCATCGTCCATGGCCGAACGCCACCTGTGGTCTTTTGCGCAACCGGAGAAGGACCCTAAAAAGACCAGACCAATAGTGAATGCCAGGGCGCCGGATCGCATGTTCATGATAGTGACTCTTCGGTGGTGAGGCGGTTGTGTTTGGAGACTGCCTTTGCTCGCAGAATACACTAAGACTTACCCCCTCTGGAGGCTCAAATCAACCCCGAGGAAAGAACTTTTTCTTCAATCTCAGGATCGTTCTATTTTTCAGTCACTTAGCCTCTGAAGCTCTGCACATAATGTGTGCAAATAGAGACCACTAACGGCTAGGGAAGGCACATCGTGAGGATGGAGATCAACGATGGGAGTCCGACGCGGCGTCGACGCGGGGGGCGAGCTTGGCGATGCCGGATGTATCGTAGGGCAATACACTGAAGACTTTGGCCACATCAATTGCGGGTTTTCCGGGACGCAACACCTTTTGCGCCAGTGTGGCCAGCCAGGAAAGCGGCACCAGGACAAACCTGGGCAGCCAGAACACACTAAGGTCCGGGTTGGCCTTACGGAGACGATCCAGCAATTCACGCTTGGTCGGAGAGACAGGGTCGAGCAGATTCAGAGGGCTAGGCACCATGTCCCAGGCATCGGTCATCCAGCCGAGGAACCGACCGGCAAACCCGACATCTACCACTCCAAGCCGATCACTCGCCGACCCCACAGCCACAAAGATATTGCCCAAGCGTTTGCCGAGACGGCCGGGCGGATCAAAATCGCGATAATCCACCAAGGCGCCCGGGCGAACAACCTTTACCGACAGGCCCAGCTCCTTCCCGAGCTGTACCGCGAGACGCTCCGATTCCAACTTTCCCCATACATAGGGGCCCGATCCCTTGCTGTCTGGTTCCAAGGGATGATTGTCGGGGATCGGCTGTCCCGTGCCCTGAGCCAGCACGGCGAGGCTGCTGACATGAACGACATGGTTAATGCCCACCGCAGCGGCGCCGCGAATCATATGCTCGGTCGCATCCAGCGAATTACGCTGATGCTCCGGCCACCCGCCGGCGGTTTCTGCGGCGGCATGAATGACCGTATCCACGCCCTTAAACAGATGAGCGGCAGCTCCGGTGGCCACATCGGCCACGACATATTCGGCGCCCGCAATTCGCTCCCAAGGGGATGGTTCGCGCCGGGCCACCACACGAACCGGACGACCGCGCGACAACAGGGCTCGAACGATTTCTTTCCCCAAAAATCCCGTTCCACCAGTGACCAACACGCCGCGACTCTCGACCGGTTTCGGGGCGGCCGCCGCCAGAGCCTTAGCCTCACCAGCCTTGAGTGCCTTGGCCACGCGTTCGCAGATGCGCACGGTCTCGAGTAAACTCTCCGGCGACAAAGGAGACGGGGCACCAGTGCGGGCCGATTCATAAAAAGCCGAAAACAGTTCCGCCAATCCCGGATAACTCCGCTGGCTCTTGAGGAACCGGCTCGCCATCGCAGAGGTGGTGCCGGTCAATAGCTGCCAGGCTTGCCGGTAGGGCGCGAAGAGCTTATCAATACCGGACGAGCCCGGCCCGATGGCGCGTTGGGTGGTGCTCCGGACATAATCGGCAAATAAGGATCCGTTCTTTCCAATCACTCGCAGATAACTCTCGACCGGGCGCCCCTCCAATGTCACGATCAACGTGCCGGTCACGCCGCCTCGACGCACCAGTGCGTGGACGGTCCCGGCCTGACTGACTTCCAGCGACAAGAGTTCCGTGCGCCCTTCTCCGGCTTGCTCCAGCACTTGCAGCAGCAAATAAACCGGATGCGGCAGGATATCGAGCAATTGATGGTCGGCGCGAAGGACCTTTCGGCCACCTGGCGCATGCCGGACGGTCCGGAAGGAAAAGTAGCTTTCGACGTGCACCACCCGGCCGATCGAAGGCAGGTATTGCGTCAACACTCGAGTCGGTGGTTCATAGAGCAGCTGGTGGCCGGCGCAGACGCGAAGACCCTTTGCGCTGGCCTCATCCAGGATCTGCTGCGCGTCTTCGACGGACTCGGTGAACGGTTTCTCTACATAAATGTGGCATCCAGCCTTGAGCGCCATACGCGCGAGCGGGGCATGGGTTGCCGGAGGAGTAATGATATGGACGACGTGAAGCTTTTCCGAAGCGAAGAGTTCTTCCGGCGTCTTAAAACAGCCGATGCCCGGCACGATATCGCGCATGGCGGCTTGAGCCGCATCGGAGGGATCGGCCATCGCCACCAACTGCACGCCGGGACATCGCAAGATGGCGCGGGCGTGATGTTGCGCATGGCGGCCGGCGCCGATGAGCGCGATCCGCAAGGAACCTGATACTGGAGTGTTCGGGTTAGAGTTCGTCACAAGTAGTCTGCGAATGTGCAGTGCTACTATAGTCTATTCGCGCGCGTTCTTGAAGCCTTCTTCGAAATTAGTACAGGAAAGGTGAGGAGCCGTGTGGCTAAATAGCCAAGCCTCGACCAACCGGACTGTCGCGAACTGAAACGCCACGGGTGTATCGAGGCATCTATCCCGCTACTTGTGCCTGCCGTCGCAAGGAAAGCACTGGTCCATACAATCCGGACAGAGTCCCCCATTGAACTGAATGGCCGAACGTTCGGCAATGAAGGTGGCCAGGTCATACCACTCGCCGGACTGATCCGGCACCCGTTTGCACCAGGAACACAAGTTAATGATTCCCTGTGGCCACCCGAGCCGCGCCTCCATTCTCCAGCTCGCTTCGTCTTGCCCCTTCATTGAGACGAAACGTTGATCGCCGGGGGTGCATTCGTGAAAGACGAACACCGCCCCGAGCACCGTGCCACCGTCATCGACGACCGGCGCAACGCTCCCGCGAATGGCCCGCCGCTCGCCTTGCCTGGACATCACCGTCGCCCCATTAATGGTCACCAGCCGCATCTCCGTCATGGCCTGATGAGCAGGATTGCTCCCCTGCTGGCTCGCCTCCTCATCGGAGAACCCCATGAGCGCCGTCACACTCATGCCCACGGCCGCCTCTTGAGTGACCTGGGTGAAGTCTTCGGCAGCGGGATTCATGTAGGTCACCCGGCCGCCTCGATCTGTCGTGACAACCCCGTCACCGATACAGCGCACTGTTGTCGCAATCCATCGCAGCCGCTCACGCATGTGCCGGTCGTGTTGTGCGCGGTGCAGCGCCAACTCAATCGTCGTCCGCAGTTCATTCGCCTGATAAGGCTTGAGCATGTAGCCGGCTGGTGACGTCACCTTTGCCCGATCCAACGTATGGTTGTCGGCGTAGGCCGTCAGGTAAATGACCGGCACATCCTGCCGGCGCTGGATTTGAAGCGCCGTTTCGACGCCATCCATTTTCCCTTTCAGGACGATATCCATGAGAATCAAGTCTGGGTGGGTATCTCCGGCTTTGCGGATCGCTTCTTCTCCCGAGGTGGCCGTCGCCGGCACCCGGTAACCAAGCCGTTGCAAGCTGAGTTGAATATCTTTCGCGACGACCGGTTCGTCCTCCACGATCAAAATGCTGGCTGCGTCCATGGCGTCACACCCTTTCTGAATATTGCAGTTGCTGGAAGCGGATGCGCCATTCCGTGCCCGAGCCGCTTCTGAGTTCCGTCTTGCCGTCCAGTTTCTCGGCCAACAGGCTGACGAGTTCCAGTCCCAATGAATCGGGATTGTTCAGCACCCCATCCGTGGGAATGCCGATGCCATCATCGCTCACACACAGGGAAAATGTGCCATCGACATGGTCCAACAGATCGATATGCACGGTCCCGTGGCCGTTATCGACGAACGCGTGCTTCAAACAATTGGACACCAGTTCATCGATGATCAGCCCGCACGTCAGGCCGGTATCGATATCAAACTCGACATCGTCCACGTTCAACTCCAAGCTGATAAGCCCCGGATCAACCCCGTAGGAACGGAACAGATGACCGGTCAGGGTCCTGGTGTAATCCCCCATCTTGATGCGCGAGAGATCGTTGGAGCGGTGCAGCGTCTCATGCAGCAGCGCAATCGAGGTGATACGAACCTGACATTCTCTGAACAACTGATTCACCACCGGGTCCTTGATGGAAGCCGATTGAAGATTCAACAGGCTGGAAATGACCTGCAGATTGTTTTTGACCCGATGATGCACTTCCCGCAACAAACTCTCCTTCTCTTTGAGCATGCGGCGAAGTTGATCTTCCATATCTTTGCGCTCGGTGAGATCCATGCAGGTGCCGATGTAGCCGCCGAAGCGACCGTCCTCGTCGAACAGGGGCACACCCGTATCCATGATCCATCGATATTCCCCGTCATGCCGCCGTAAGCGATACTCGAGAAAGAACGGCTGTTCCGACTTGAATGCGTCAAGATAGGATTTGCGGCACCGCTCCAGATCGTCAAGGTGAATGCCGGTGAACCAGTTGTCACCGATTTCTTCCTGCGTCGTGCGGCCGGTAAACTCCAACCACCGTTTGTTGATGAACGTAATATGCGTATCCGGACCCGCCATCCACACCATGACGGGAGCCGTGTCGGCCATCATCCGGAATCGCGCTTCGCTCTCCCGCAACGCCGCCTCGATGCGTTTTTTCACCGTGACGTCCCGTGCAATAGCCGATGCGCCCATGACGCAGCCCTCGGAATCTTTCACCGGCGAGATCGTCAGCGAGACATCGATGCGTTCTCCCTGCTTCCGGCGCTGTACCATCTCCACGTTGCGCACATGCTCACCGCGCGCGATGCGATCCAACATCGTCGGCACTTCATCCAATCGATTCGGAGGACAGAGCACAGAAATCGGGCGCCCCAGGACCTCCTCGGCACGGTACCCGTAGACCCGTTCCGCACCTCGATTCCAACTTTGAATGATGCCGGTCAAGGTCATGCCGACGATCGCGTCATCGGACGATTTGACGATGGCCACCAACTCAGAAACCGCTTCGGCCCGGAGGACCTCGAGCTCTTGATTGGCAGCGGCCAAATCCGAGGTGCGTTCCTGGACCTGCTGCTCGATATCTTCATTGATACGCAGCAACTCCGCCTCATCACGCTGGCGGCGCAAGCACAACAATGCGGTCACCCAGATCACCATCAAGGCAAACGCGCGATTGACGGCGCTCACCCAGGTCAACGCGTAGAGCGGACTGTGAAACAGATCAAGAATAGTGACAAAGGACGCCGTCGCCGCCACCCAAAACGTGAGACGCGGATAAGGAATGCGTGAGGCTATCAGGACGGGAACTACGTAGAGCGTGGTGATCGTCAAGCCAAGAGGCAGCCACCAATCGATCGCGCCGATTAGGGCAATCAACGCCAGCGCCAAACCAAGTATCGAATAGCTGCTGCGGGACATGCCCAAAAAGTATGAAGAAGGAATTGTCATAATTGTAACGACGCCG
>DAONAB010000020.1:0-10344 GCA_035400805.1 Nitrospira sp.
CCTGAAGGGGGGTGGCTTCTTCATCGGCGGGCTGATCGGCATTGCGGTGGCCACCAGTGTCCAATACGCGCTCTCCACCCTATTGCTTGGCGTCATGTTTCATCGTCGTATGGCGACACGACTGCGCGGCAATGCACCGAACGCCGTGAAGAGCCTCTTAGTGATTGAGACACCTGGACAATTGTCCTAAGGGGAAGCGTCGACTCATCGTCCCGGTGTTTCACGTTTGACCGAATGTATGAATCATCGCGAGTTCCAAAGCCGCGAAGTCCTGTTTGGCTTGGGTAGGCAACAACAAGGGCCTTGGCGGAAGATCTGGCTGGGGACCGTGGCGGTCTTCCTGTCATGCTGCCTGGGCGCGCTCGTACTGGAGGGGCTGTTTCGCCTGCTGCCGGTCAATAACGGGTTGCGCGGACTCTCGGTGGATGAACAGAATCCCGTGTTTCGATTTACGCCTCATCGTGAATCAGTGTATTCGCGGGGTTGGAATTTCTCGATCGTGAACCATGTGCGCACCAACAATTATGGATTCATCAACGATCATGACTACGACCCGGCGCTTACCACGCCGTTGTTGGCCGTCATCGGGGATAGCTTTGTCGAGGCCGTGATGGTGCCCTTCCCGCAAACGGGCGTGGCACGCCTTGCCGACGCTGTCGGGACCGCGGGCCGGGTGTATGGGTTCGGGACGTCCGGCTCGTCGCTCAGCCAGTATCTCGCCTATGCCCGATACGTGCGGGACACGTTTCACCCGGCCGCGTTGACGGTGGTGATCGTGGGGAATGATTTCGATGAGAGCCTCCGCAAATATAAGAATGAGCCGGGGCTGCATTACTTTGCAGAATCGCCAGGGGGCACTCTCACGCTGACGCGTCTCGATCGGCCGGTTCCCTGGTGGCGCGACCTTCTGGGAAGCTCATCGCTCGGGATGTACCTCTACGTGAACCTGGAAATTCGGGAGGTGTGGAAACGCTTCGCCTATCGGCCCGGACAGTCGGTGATCAGCCGCCCACGGTTTGTCGGCAATACTGCAGCGGAGGCGACGCCGGAACGAGTGGCGGATTCGGATCGGGTGATCGAGGCGTTTCTTCGGCAGTTGCCAGACATGGCTGGATTACCGGTTTCTCGTATCGCGTTGGTGGTAGATGCCCCCCGGCCTGAACTCTACGACGAGCATGCGCTGAATGCCGTGTCGGACTCCTACTTTGTCATCATGCGCACGCATCTGATCAATCAGGCTCACGCGGCAGGGTTCGAGGTGCTCGATATGCAACCGGCGCTGATTGCAGACTATAGAGAGCGTCAGCTGACCTTCGAGTTTCCCGACGACAATCATTGGAATGGGATCGGGCATGAGGTCTTCGCCGAGATGGTGCGCGGGTCGAAGGTCTATCGCGACACATTCGGCTCCCGACAGCCGCGACTGCAATCGGGGAACTGGCAGTGATGGTAGAAGTCATGAGCAGGATCGAGACCCGGTCCGATTCGGCGATCGCTCTCACAGGCGACACACTTCGCGTGTTGTATGTGTTTCCCGGAGCGGCTGAAGGGTCGGCGATGATCTTTGCGGGCAAGCAGGTGGAGGCCATGCGCAAGCTCGGGGTCGATCCTGAGATCTTCGCGCTGGAATCCCGCACGGACCCGGCGCATCTGCGTCGGGAGTCGGCACGGTTTCGGCAGTGTATCGCGTCCTGTCGGCCGGAGCTGATCCACGCCCAATATGGGACCGTGACTGCCTGTCTCGCCGCCCTGCTGACGACGATTCCGCTGGTCATTACCTTTCGCGGGAGTGATCTGAATCCCGCGCCAAGTGACCCCTGGCTTCGTTCCCTCGCGCGCCGTTGGTTTTCGCAGTATGCCGCACGCAAGGCGGCCCGGATCATCTGTGTGAGTGAGGGACTGAAGCGGCGCTTATGGTGGGGGCGGGATCGTGCGCTGGTGCTCCCATCCGGTGTCGATACTGACGTGTTCGTTCCTCAGTCCCAATCTGACGCGCGGGCCGGGCTTGGTTGGGGAGCAGCGGAGCGCATCGTGCTCTTTAATGCGGGATTATCACCGGCGGTGAAGCGGCTCGATCTGGCCAGGGCCGCGGTGGCGAAGGCTGAGGATCTATGCGGGCCGATCCGCCTGGTAGAACTCGACGGACGAGTGCCGCATTCGCGAGTGGCTACCATGATGAACGGTGCCGATTGTTTGTTGCTGACCAGCGATTGGGAAGGGTCGCCCACGATTGTACAGGAAGCGATGGCCTGCAATCTGCCGGTGTTGTCGGTGGACGTCGGGGACGTGCGGGACCGGCTGGCTGCGGTGACGCCCTCCGGGATCGTGGGCCGGGACCCGGCGGAGATGGCGCGGGCCTTGGCGGAATTGCTCGCCAGGCCGGTGCGGTCGAACGGGCGAGACTCCATCTCGGCTGTAGACCAGAACCACATCGCCCGGCAAACCCTGGCTGTCTACCATGAGGCGCTGGGGAGGCGCCGGCCATGCTGATGCTCGGCATCAACGAGGGCTTTGACGCGTCGGTCGTCCTCTCCAGGGACGGCACGATCCTTTTTGCCGTGCAGGAAGAACGATTGACCCGGGAAAAGGGGACAATCGGTTTCCCATTCCACGCGGTCCTCCACTGCATCAAACAATATGAGCTCAATGCACACAACCTGAGTCACATCTGTTTGAGCAACCTGCGGAGCCCGAAGGCCGAAACTCGCGATGAGCTTTTGGCTGAATATGCCAGACGTGGTCGGTCGGGACGGGAACTTCTGCGCATGTCAGATATGTCCGGGTCGGTTGTTCGACTCGCAGGCATGCTGCCCGGTTCCATCGAAAATCGAATGCGAGGCTGGCAAGCGGCGCGGCGTGGCGCGACCAATAACCGGACGATCACGGAACACCTGGCACGATGTGGCCTCGACGGCATTCCCGTCAGCCGGTTTCATCACCATTCGAATCACGCTGCGTCCGCCTATTACGGCCTGCGGAAGAACTGGCACGAGCCGCATCTCGTATTTTCACTCGACGGCGGAGGTGACGATGCCTGCGCGCATGTGTACTTCGCCGAGAACGGAGCACTCCGCCTGTTGGCGTCCACACCTACCGGCCATTCGCTGGGTAATGTGTATGCGGCCGTGACGCACATGCTGGGCATGCGCCCGCATGAGCACGAATATAAGGTCATGGGATTGGCTCCCTATGCGGATCCAGAGCAGGCGGGCCTGCAGGCGCAGATCTTCGCGCGATACCTCGATCTCGATCCAGCGAATTCTCTGCGGTTCCGTCGCACCATTCCGGAACGCACGAGTGCCATTCTCCCCAGACTGTTGCAGGACTTCCGGCTGGTTCGTTTCGACCTCATCGCCGCCGGGTTGCAGCGATTCACAGAAGAGTTGCTGGTGCGTTGGATTGCCGCCGCTATGGCAAGCACCGGCGTGCGGAAGGTGCTCGGGGCAGGTGGCGTCTTCATGAATGTGAAAGCCAATCAACGCATCGCCGAGTTGCCCGGGCTCGAATACTTCGATGTGTTTCCTTCGTGCGGTGATGAGACGCTGCCGTTCGGGGCTGTCTGGCAATGTCATGTCCGTCAGGGTGGGGCACTCGATGCTATTCGGTTCGATGATATGTATCTCGGGCCGGAGGCGGGAACGGACTTGTCGGAAGCTCGGGCCCGGTACGGCGAGATGGTGGAATTTCAGAAACTGGAGGACCCAGAACTTCAGACGGCTGAGTTACTGGCGCAGGGCCACGTTGTCGCTCGATGTTCCGGACGAATGGAGTTTGGCGCGAGGGCGTTGGGAAACCGTTCTATTTTGGCTGACCCTAGTCGCCCGTCCGTGGTGCAGACGATCAATCGATTGATTAAGCACCGCGATTTCTGGATGCCGTTCGCACCGGCAGTTTTGGGCGAGCGGGCTGGCCAGTATGTCCACATCCCGGCGTGCTTGCCGCAGCCGCGGATCAGTCCGCACATGATGCATGCGTTTCACACCACGGAACGACGGGCTGAGTTGGCCGCTGCCGTCCATTCTGCCGATGACACGGTACGCGCACAGATGGTCTGGAAGGAGCTCAACCCTTCCTTCTATCGGCTCATCGAGGCATTCGAGCGGCTGACCGGGCGAGGGGTGGTGCTCAATACGTCGTTCAATCTGCACGGGTTTCCCATTGTGAGCGGGGCCTGCGATGCGATCGACGTGTTACTCAAGTCTGGATTGGACGATCTGGTTGTCGATGGATGGTTGATTCGGAAGCGACGGGCTCGGACGATCGACACCACGGCAGCAGTATCCTCGCGCAGCGAGCTGCAAGATCAGCCGCACGGATAGAGAATCAACGGATGGATTTTCATCTCATTCTGGCCGCCGCCACAGCATGTATCGCGGGCCTTGGCGTGGTGCTGTACCAGCGCTCGGGCAGCGTCTCGTTTCCGCTGGGTGTGCTGTTCTTGTATTTCTGGTCGATTCATGGAGGCTGGTCAATCGTCGCCGACGGGCTGGGGGCGGATAGCCAGATGCAGCATCACTATCTGTATCGCAAAGTGTTTCCGGTGGAACTCAATGGAGCCTATGAGGAGACGCTACTCTATTATGCCTTGTTCGTGATCGTGATCGAGCTGACGGCGCTTGCCGGGATCGTCGAAGTCAGTTCTCGTCACAACCCATCCGCCCCAGCCCTATGGATCTCTCACGTCAGCCTGCTCGTCATTTCCGGCCTGGCCGGAGTGGCGAGTTTTGTGATCGTGAAGGACCAGCTTGCAACGGCCATGTTGTTGGGGAAATCAGGCTATGCCGCCACGCGCGGAGGGCTGGGCGAAATGGTGCCGCTGTTTACACTTCACCAGGTGCTCAATCGGGTTGCGCTGTTTTCCCTCGCCCTCGGAGGCGCAGTCTGGTTCACCGGCCGTCAGGGGCGCTGGCTTGCGGGTGAGCCGACCATCGCCGTCGGGATCGGATATGTCCTGTTGCTCGCGGCCGTGTTTGCTTATGTCACCGTGCTGGGAAATAAGAACGAATTGTTCTCCGGGCTCATACTGGGAGGCCTGTTTTATCTGGCGAATACACGTCGCGTGCGATGGAGCCTTGTGGCAGGCGGAGCCGGCGGCATGTTTCTGTGTATCGCCCTGGTGGACTTCCTGAGAGCGTTCCCCATCCTGGATCTTTGGGAAGGGATCGACTGGTGGGAAGCGGCCCAGTGGGTGCCGGAGATTCGGGCGAGCAACGAAGCGTTCGGCGCGCATCTTTCGTTGTACGGGGCCTTGTATTTCCACGCGCCGTTGACCTACGGTTCAAGTTTGACGTCTCTTCTCGCATCGGTGGTGCCCCGCATCTTCTGGCCTGAACGGCCGGGCGACATCTATTCGCACTATGCTGCCTCTGTCGGCATCGTCGAAGGGGTCGGCGAGCAAGGGTTCAGCATCCATCACGCGACCGGATGGTATCTGAACTTTGGCCTGCCTGGTCTCGTAGTAGGGGGCATCGTCTGGGGATGGATCTGGAGCCGCTGCTTCAACGCCTATCACGCCGCTGAGGCGAATCGGGATCGCTGGCCGCGATGGCAGTACGTGCTTGCGGTCCTGGCACCCTGGGCATTTGTGGCGTACATTCCACCGCTTATTCGAGCGGGACTGGAAGGGTATAAGGGATTGCTCATCGATGCGCTGCTGGTCCCCACGTTGGTGATCACGGTGGCGTCGTACGCCGCCGGCCTGTGGACTCGCCTGACGGTGCAGGCGCAGCGACCCGAAGATGGCGTGCCGGTTCGTACGGAGTAACGTGTGATGTCCTCACAGCAGCAGCTACCGTTCGTGACAGTTCTTGTTCCCTGTCGCAATGAGCAGGCATTCATTGCCGGGTGTCTGGATTCCATTGTGCACAACGGGTATCCGTCTGATCGACTCCTGGTGCTGGTGATAGACGGTATGAGTGACGACGGCACTCGTGCGGTGCTGAAGGCGTATGCCCGCGACCAGCCCTGTGTTCGTGTGATCGACAATCACGGCAGGACGACGCCGCAGGCGCTCAATCTGGGATTACGCGAAGCGCGGGGGTCGGTGGTGTTCAGGGTAGACGCCCATGCCTGTCTGGCGCCCGGCTATCTCCGGCGCTGCGTGGATGCGTTGCAAGAGTCGGGTGCCGATGTGGTCTGCGGCATCATGCGCACCGTAGCCTCGACGGCGAGTCCGATGGGCCGAGCCATTGCCGCTGCGCTCGGCCATCCGTTCGGAGTCGGCAACTCGTATTTTCGCATTCATGTCTCACGCCCGACCTGGGTGGATACGGTGTTTTGTGGGTGTTACCGCCGCGAGGCGTTTGACCGCGTGCTGGCGTCGGACCCGGGTGCCGGCCATGAGGCGGAGAGAGGGCGTGACTCCGCCTCGGAGACGCGGGGGCCGTTCAATGTCGCGTTAATACGGGGCCAAGATATGGATTTCAGCGTCAGGTTGCGGAAGGCGGGAGGCCGCATGCTCCTTTTGCCCGATATCAGTACCGACTACTATGCCCGTTCGACGATCCGATCCTTTTGGATTCAAAACTGGAGCAACGGTGTGTGGGCAATCCTCCCCTTTGCCTACAGCTCGGGCACATCGATTTCCTTGCGTCACCTGATTCCCTTGGGGTTCGTGCTGTCGCTGGTGGCGACCGCGGCGGCGGGGCTGGTTCTGCCGGCGTCCCTGTGGGTGAGTGCCGGAATCATGAGTCTTTACGGTCTGGTGAATCTCACGGCTTCCCTGCAGGCTGCTTGGCGTGAACGGTCAATGGGGCTCGGGATCTTATTGCCGTTCGTCTTTCTCACCCTCCATGTAGGCTACGGGATCGGATCCCTCTGGGGTGTCATGAGACTATTCGGTTTGCCGCAGTTCTGGCGCAGGTTGGGGTGGACGGTAGCCCGCCGTGCGGAGCCGGTGAGCGAGGCTCGATCATGAAACGTCTGTTTGATGTGCTGGGTGCCTCCGTCCTTCTGCTGCTGTTGAGCCCCCTCCTGCTCGTCATTGCGCTGGTGGTCAAGATGGGCGACGGCGGCCCGGTTTTCTATCGAGCTCCTCGCGTGGGATTGGGTGGGAGACCGTTTCGCATGCTCAAGTTCCGCACCATGGTACAGCATGCAGACAAGCTCGGGGGCCCTTCGACGCCGGATGGCGATCCGCGCGTGACCTCGATCGGGCGGTGGTTGCGAAAACACAAGCTGGATGAATTGCCTCAATTGTTCAATGTGTGCGGCGGGGCGATGAGTCTGGTGGGGCCGAGGCCGGAAGTACAGCAGTATGTCGACTTGTATTCAGAGGAGGAGCGCGTCATTCTGACGGTTCGTCCCGGGTTGACGGACTGGGCGAGCTTATGGAATATCGATGAGGGGGCGTTGCTCAAGGGAAGCGTCGATCCCGAAAAGGTGTATCTGGAAACCATCCGGCCGGTGAAGCTCCGGCTCCAGTTGGCCTATGTTCGCCAGAGGAGCTTCGGGACCGATCTCCGCATTCTCCTCCATACCGTGATGGCGCTGGCACGAGGCAAGGGAGCCTGTCCGCTTCCGTTGGCCGTGGAAAAAGTGGTGTGACGAGCAAGCAATGAACGCGTCAGACGACAGAGGAACAATCGAGCAAGCGCTCTGGCGCATGATGGTCTTGATCCGCGTGGTTGAGGCACGCATCGGCGAATTGGTCTCGGCGGGAGAGATCCACACGCCTTGTCACCTCTCGATCGGGCAGGAAGCGATTCCCGCCGGTGTGTGCGCCGCGTTGCGGCCGGACGATAGTCTGTGGGGCGGGCATCGCTCCCACGGACATTATTTGGCGAAGGGTGGAAATCTGCGCGCCATGATGGCGGAGATATTTGGCAAGGCCACGGGCTGTGCGCGCGGGCGCGGGGGCTCCATGCATCTGGTCGATCCGGCCCAGGGCATCTTCGGGACGGTTCCGTTGGTGGCAGCGACCATTCCGTTGGCTGTGGGTGCCGGGCTGTCGTCGAAGTTGCGAGGAACGCAGCAGGTTTCCGTGGCGTTTTTCGGGGATGGCGCGACTGACGAGGGGCACTTTCATGAATCGCTCACCCTGGCGGCGTTGTACCAACTTCCCGTCTTGTTCGTGTGTGAAAACAATCTGTACTCCACGCACTTGACGCTGAAAGAGCGACGGGTCAAGGACAATATCGTGGAGAGCGCGGATTTGCACGGGCTATCGGGTGAACGGGTGGACGGGAACGACGTCATGGCCGTACAGAGCGCGGCGCAACAGGCTGTGCAACGTGCACGGGCCGGCAATGGGCCGACACTCCTGGAATGCCGGACCTATCGATGGCGGGGCCACGTCGGACCGGCAGCCGATCTTGAGGTCGGCGAGGACCGGCGGCGTGAACTGGATGAATGGCGGCAACGGGATCCGATCGCACGATGCCGGGAACGGCTTCGCGCACAGGGTCTGTCCTCGGAGCGGTTCGAGTCGCTTGAGGCCGCTGTGCGGGACGAGGTTGAGGAAGCCGTGAGTTTTGCTCGCCAGTCCCCCGCCCCGGATGACAGCGAACTATTGCACCATGTTTACGCGTCTCGGCGAGGAGTCTAAGCGGATGCGCAGGTTGAGCTACGCCAGGGCGATTCGGGAAGCTCATGCCCAGTTACTCGCCCAGGATCCGCGTGTCTTCCTGATCGGCCAGGGCGTTCGAAATCCCTGGTATGCGGGCACGAGCCTGCAGGATCTCGATAAGGAATTCGGGCGTGAGCGGGTGATCGACTCTCCGGTCTCCGAGAACGCGACGACCGGCGCGGCCATCGGCGCGGCCATCACGGGCATGCGACCCATCCTGTTTCATCCGCGCATGGATTTCATGCTGCTGGCGGCGGACCCGATCATGAATCAGGCGGCGAACTGGTCGTACCTGTTTGCGGGGCAGGTGTCCGTCCCGGTGGTGATTCGGGCGGTGATCAACCGTGGCGGCGAACAGGGGGCGCAACATTCGCAGGCCGTACAGGCGCTCTTTGCGCATGTGCCGGGACTGAAGGTCGTCATGCCCGCGACGCCCTATGACGCGAAAGGGCTGCTCGTCTCCGCCGTCCGGGACGGGAACCCCGTGCTCTACATCGACGACCGTTGGTTATATGAGTCGGAAGGTGAGGTGCCGGAGGCGCTGTACGAAGTCCCGATCGGGTCGGCTGCGGTCCGTCGGAGCGGCAGGGACGTCACGCTGGTGGCTACCTCGTACATGGCAAGTGAAGCCGCCAAGGCGGTTGAGGTGTTGGCTGGCAGGGGTATCGACGTGGAGTTGATCGATCTGCGTTCCATCAAGCCCTGGGATCGCAATCTCGTGTATTCGTCGGTCGGGAAAACCGGTCGATTGGTGATTGCCGATGCCGCGTGGGTAAGCGGCGGCATTGCGGCGGAAATCGCCGCCTCGGTGGCGGGGGACATCTTTCACGCTTTGAAAGCCCCGATTGCGAGAGTCTGTCTGCCGGATGCGCCGGCCCCCACGTCCGCCGTGCTGGAGCAGGCCTATTACGTCGGCGCAGAGGAGATGGTCTCCGCAGTGGAAAAAGTCTTGCTGTAAGGTCATTGCCGCCTATGTCGTACCACATCCCCTTCATCGACCCCCGCAGCCACTATGCGAAGCTCAAGCCTGAGATTGATCGGGCGATCATCGATTGCCTCGCCAGCGGCGATCTCGTCAACCGGCACCAGCTGAAAGATTTCGAGCAGCACCTGGCCGAGTTCGTCGGCGTGAAATATGCTGTCGGCGTCAACAGCGGCTACCACGCGCTGCTGTTTGCATTGCTCGGGGCCGGGGTCGGGCCGGGGCACGAAGTGATCACAGTGGCGCACACGTTCGTGGCGACGGTGTCCGCCATCGTCCATTGTGGAGCGCAGCCGGTGCTGATTGATGTCGGGCGGGACTTCAACATGAATGTCGATCTGATTGAGCGGGCCATCACGTCGAAAACCAAGGCGCTGCTTCCTGTCCACTTGAATGGACGGGTCTGTGAGATGGACCGCATTCTGGCGCTGGCTGACAAGCACGGACTGGCCGTGATCGAGGATGCGGCGCAGGCGCTCGGCGCCACATTCGACGGTAAGCGCGCCGGAAGCCAGGGGCGCGCCGGCTGTTTCAGTTTCTATCCCTTCAAAGTACTCGGCGGCTTCGGAGACGGGGGCGCGATCACGACGAACGATGCGGCGCTTGCCCGCACGGCGACCCTGCTCCGTTATAACGGCGAGGACCGCGCGACCGGCGAATATCACTACCATGGGCAGACGGCGTTGTTGGACAACGTTCAGGCAGCGGTGCTGGATGTGAAGCTGCGTCATCTCCCCGAGTGGATCGCGCACCGGAGGCGAATAGCCGCTGCCTACCATCGAGGTCTGACGGGAAT
>DAONAB010000020.1:10444-13054 GCA_035400805.1 Nitrospira sp.
CCCGAAGCGGTGTCCATGGTCTACACGCGCTACCGCTTCGCCGCGGACTTCTGTCGAGGCCGTCGCGTATTGGAAGTCGCCTGCGGCCCTGGAGTCGGACTCGGTTATTTGAGGCGCTCTACCGATGCGATCGTCGGCGGCGACCTGACGGATCGTTTGCTTCGACAGGCCCGGAGTCATCTGCAGGGTACCACGCCGTTGGTGCGGCTCCAGGCCGAAGCCTTGCCGCTGAGCTCGGCATCTCGCGACGTCATCGTCTGTTACGAAGCGCTCTATTTTTTTGAAGACGCCGGAAAGTTTCTGGCGGAATGCCGGCGGGTGCTCGCTCCTCATGGGCATCTGATGCTCTGTTCGGTCAATCCTGAATGGCCGGAATTTAATCCGAATCCTCATGGTCGCCGCTACTACTCCGCCCAGGAGCTATCGGCGTTGCTGCGGGAGTCGGGATTCCAGCCGGAGCTCTTCGGCGCGTTCCCTGTCGCGCCGGCTTCGATACCTGCGGCCGCTCTCTCATGGATCAAGCGTGTCGCCGTCCACTGGCGCCTGATCCCGTCCAGTATGGCGGGGAAGCGTGTCTTGAAGCGGCTGTTTCTCGGGAAGCTGGTCCCTTTTCCTGCTGCGGTGACTGAGGACATGGCCGTCTATGTCCCTCCCGTTTCAATTTCGTCTGAGCAACCGGCGATCAGCTACAAAATCCTCTTTGCCGTCGGCCGGCGACTGTGATTCTTCTGTACGATTCGGGGGGGACGGCGGATTGGCCCTGAGGCATCGCCTAGGGCTGGATTCGGTCATTCGAGACGAGGTATCTTGAGACTTGGCCCTACCGGGGCAGTGTCGTCTACGATCGTTCCTGGAATCTGTTATGTCCGCGCCTATTGTCACAACCATGACGGCTACCCATCGGCGACTCCTGCTGTTTGTTGCGTACCTCGCACTCGCGGCATCGTCGAACTGGCTGGCGTTCCTCCTTCGCTTCGATGAAGCCATTCCCACGTCGCAGTGGGAACTATTCGCTTCCATGCTTCCGTTGTTGTTGGTCATCCGGGCGTTGGCCTTTTATCCGTTCCGGCTCTATGACGGACTCTGGCGGTATACGAGCTTGTGGGATGTGCGGGATCTGGCGCTCAGTATTGCGCTCAGTACGCTGGTGTTTGTTGGAGTGGTGCGGGTCGGATTGGGCCTGCTGGCGTACCCGTCCTCAGTTTTTATCATCGATGCCTTGCTGCTGTTCTGTCTCCACACGGGCTTGCTCGCAATTCCCCGGCTTGTACGGGAGCGCGGATGGATGGGGACTGGCAGAAAGCGGGTACTGGTCGTCGGGGCGGGTGATGCCGGAGCCTTGATTGTACGGGAGATGCGGAACAACCCCTCTTACGGTTATCGTCCGACCGGCTTCATCGACGACAATCCGGCGAAGGTCGGGCATCGCATTCATGGCGTGAAAGTGCTGGGCAATCGAGCGCAGCTGCCGCAAATTATTCGCGAGCACGGGCCTGATGTGGTGCTCGTCGCCATGCCAAGCGCGGCCCCGGCCACCATTCGGGAAGTGGTCAAGGCGTTGGAGCCGTTCCACCTTCCGATCCAAACCCTTCCTCACTTACGGGATTTGCTCCAAGGCCGGGTGGAGGTCGGTCAGATTCGGAATCTGTCTATCGAGGATCTCCTGGACCGCGCTCCAGTCGATCTGGACCCCGAACCGCTCAGCGCGCTCCTGCGGGGGGCTCGCGTATTGGTGACCGGCGCCGGGGGATCGATCGGCTCGGAGTTATGCCGGCAAGTAGCTCGGTTGTCGCCGGCGACGCTGGTGCTGTTGGATCGGTACGAGAACGGCTTGTTTGCGGTGGCGAATGAACTCCTTGCCGCGGGCTACTCTTCGATCGCCCCTGTGATCGGAGACATCACCGACGTCGGACAGATGAACCGGCTGTTTGCGGAATACCGGCCGACGCTGGTCTTCCACGCGGCCGCCCATAAACATGTGCCGCTCATGGAAGGGAACCCCTGTGAAGCCGTCCTGAACAATGTCGGCGGGACCCGCATCGTGGCCGAAGCGGCGCATCGTCATGAAGTGGCGCGGTTCATTTTGATCTCGACCGACAAAGCCGTGAATCCGGTGAGCGTGATGGGGGCGAGCAAAGGAGTCGCGGAACTGCTGCTCCAGAAGATGGCTCGCTCGTCGCGCACCATCTTTGCGACCGTCCGATTCGGGAACGTCTTGGGCAGCAACGGCAGTGTGGTGCCGCTGTTTCTGGAGCAGATTAAAGCCGGTGGCCCCGTGACGATTACTGACCCGAACATGCGTCGATATTTTATGCTGGTGGCGGAAGCCATCCACCTCGTGCTCCATGCGGCGCGCCTGGCAAAGGGCGGGGAGCTCTTTGTGCTGGATATGGGGGCGCAGATCAACGTGGAGGACATGGCGCGTAATCTGATTCGTCTCTCGGGATTGGTTCCCGACCAGGACCTGTCTCTGACCTATGTGGGGTGCAGGCCGGGAGAGAAGTTGGTCGAGGAATTGGTCGCGGCTCATGAGCAGGTGGAGGCGACTCTCGTCTCCAACGTGCTCTGCGTCACGCCGGATCCACTGCGCGATTTCTCCCGCCTCACGGC
>DAONAB010000020.1:13154-19009 GCA_035400805.1 Nitrospira sp.
ACTGCGCCAGCAATCTGTCCTCGTACCTCATCTTTGCTGCTGGTCCGGCCTGCCTTGTGAACGCCTGTCGCACCGCTTGTGGTCTCCTGCTGAGTCTGGCCCTGTGGATGGTCTGGAGTGGGCCTGCCGTTGCCTCCAGCAATGTGCCGCTGCACCATTGGAGTTATGACGCCATCGAGCGCCTGATCGCCCTGGGAGTGATCGATAAGGCCTTGGTGGGCGCGAAGCCGTTTGCCCGCATACAGGCGGCTCAGTATGTGGCGCGGGCGATCGAGCGGATTCGCGCCGACGAGGTGGAACTGGACGGGCGCGAGGCGATTGCCGAGCCGTTGTTGGAGCGATTGCTGGCCGAGTTCCGTCCGGAACTTATTCGTCTCGGTACTATCCGCGCACGTCCTGATGACAAAACCGGTTCGCTGCGGTTCGGTGCCCGGGTCACGTCTGAGGTCGATGCGTCATCGATCGGCGGAGGGCAGACAATCCGGTTTCGCGAAAATCGCGGCGGGGAATACTCGGTGAACGGCGTTCAGAATCAAACCGACGTGCGGGCCTGGGCAGAGTTGAATGAATGGGCCGCCGTGATGGTCCAGCCCAAGTTCATCAGCAATCGCCATCTGCTGGGATTGGGTGCGACCAACAATAGCGATAACTTCTACATGCGCGAGTTCAGCCTTAAGTTGAGTTACGCCAACATCGCGCTCGAGGCGGGGCGAGGGACGCAGTGGTGGGGGCCGGGCTATCACGGGTCGTTGTTGCTGACTGATCATGCGTTTCCGATGGACATGATCAAGTTGGGTACCGAGCGGCCGTTTCAATTGCCGGGATTTCTGAGCGGCATGGGTGATTGGAAGGTGAATGCCTTTCTGGCTCAGTTAGAACGCAATCGTGATTTCTCTCGCGCCCGAGTGTTTGGATTGCGCATCAGCTACCTTCCGACCCCCTGGTTGGAGTTCGGTTTGACGCGGTTGACCCAGTTCGGCGGCCGCGGGCGCGATCAATCGTTTCCGGAAACGATCGTCGATACCTACATCCATCCGGCGAATCAGGGGTCGGGCAAGGACGTGAACGAGCAGGGCATGGCCGATTTCCGGCTCAGGCTGCCCTCGGTGCCCTACCTGATTCCCTTTCCTGCCGGCCTGCAGCTCTATGGCGAGATCGGAACGGAGGATAAATGGTCGCAACTGCCGATCCCGAGCCGCGCGGCGTTTTTAGGGGGCATCTATATTCCACAGGTGTTTCAGGGCGACACCATGGACCTGCGTATCGAGTATGCCGATACGGACTACGGTCGGCGGCGGCACCCTGAACTGGGAGGCGTCTGGTACAACAATGGAACCTACACCAGCGGCATGCGCTATCGGGGGTTTCCGTTGGGGCACCATATGGGCACCGACGGGATCGACTTGTTTGTCCGTAGCACCCGATATGTGACCGACACCCTCCAGTTGGGCGCAAACTTTAATATTCAGGAGCGGGAACGGGGCCGGCCGGTCCATGAGAAAAAGCGGGAAGCGGCCGTTGATTTGACCTGGTGGTATTCCAAGGACGTTCAGGTCATGGGTGGATACACCTTTCAGCGCCTGACCAACCCCGGCCAGGTGTCCGCGATTACACCGTTTGCTGAAACGTTCGCCGCCGGCGTAACGGCCCAGAACCATTTGTTCTGGACTTCTCTGTCCGTGCAGTTTTAGGCTACCTGCTTGATTGAGAGACCCCTCACGCCGTGAGGGGTCGGCCGGGCTCTGGGAGAAGGTGCCGCCATTTTCTCGTGACATGTGCGCTGGAGGATCGACTCGTCATGGTCGTGAATAGCAGATCTTCTCACTACTCGCGGTACCGTCTCTGGTCGACGACCTGGTCCCATGCCGTGATCTGGATCCTGATCTTCTCCTTCGTTCTCCCTCCGTCGCTCTTGGCCCAGAATCTTCCGGCCCAGCCCGGGGGCCCGGGCATGATGCAGCAATCGGGGTCCGGTCTGCCGGGCGGACTGTTCGGACAAGGCGGGTTTACCCCCCCTGGAGCAACAGGCGGGTTCGGGCAGGCCATTGTGACGAATCCCACCGCGCTACAGCCGATTGTTCCCACTCAGGTTCCTTGTCCGACTCCTCTTCCCTCCGATCTTGCCTCGAAGGGGACCGTCCCCAACTTGAACGACTATTGGCCGGTCGAACCGAGCAGTCTGTTGCCTAGTTCCATCGAGCAGCGGATGAAACAGGAACAGGAGGAACACGATCGGCGCCTGGAGCGTCTGCAGGCCGAAAAAGAAAAAACGAGTATCGAATATCAGGTGCAGGCTGAGCGTGAAAAGAAAGGCGTGGCGCAGTTGCCATTCGGACAGGGCCCGGCGCTAGGCACGCAACCACCTGTCGGCCAAATGTCTCCCTCCCAGCCGGGGTCTCAGCCTGGCGTCCAACCTGGAGTTCCCCTGCGTCCCTTGCCGGAGAAAAAGATCTTTACGGCGGAACTGCTGCGTCAGCAGGACTTCAACGTCGAGGAGGCCTTTGCGGAGTTTTCCGTGCTGCATGGCGTCAAGAGCCGGGTGCGACAGTTCGGGTACGACTTTTTCGAGGCGCAGGCCAATACGTTTTCGCCGATTCAAGATATTCCAGTCGGGCCGGACTATGTGGTCGGCCCGCAGGATTCGTTGGCGGTGCACATTTGGAACGTTCCCGATCCCAATTTCAATCGAAGTTTTATCGTGCCGGTCGAGCGCGACGGGATGATCGTGATTCCACAGGTAGGGGCGATTTCCGTTGGCGGACAACCCTTTTCCCAGGTAGAGCAGACGGTGCGAGCCAGGCTGAGCACTCTCCTGAAGCGGTTCGAGGTCCATGTGTCGATGGCGAGGATCCGCACGATCAAGGTGTTTGTGGTCGGAGAAGTCATTCGGCCGGGGGCCTATGAGATCAGCGCGCTGGCCACGGCCTCGAACGCGCTCTATGCCGCCTGCGGCCCGGCCCGCTCAGGATCCTTGCGGCAGGTCAAGGTGATGCGCGAGGGGAAGTCGGTGGCCGATCTGGATTTGTATGACTTCTTATTGCGCGGAGACCGGCGGTTCGACCAGCGCCTGCAATCGGGAGATGTCGTCTTGGTTCCGCCGCTCGGTCCAGTGGTGGCGGTCAGTGGATCGATCAAGCGGCCGGCCATCTACGAAGTGAAGCCGGGCGTACGGTTGACGGAACTTCTGACGCTCGCCGGGGGACTCACGCCATTGTCGGATCGGCAGCGTTGCCATCTGTTCCGCCTGGATCCCGAGCGTGGACGCATCATGGTGGATGTGGATTTAGTCGGCGCACTCGCATCGCAGGGGCAAGAAAAGAGCCGACCCGGTGTGGCAGGAGGGGATCCGCTTTTGCTGGATGGAGATTATGTGCGGATCGGTATTCTTCCGACCCAGATTAGCAATGTCGTCAGTCTGGTCGGCGCGGTAAAAAGCCCCGGCCCCTATGAGTTTCGGCCCGGCATGAAGGTGAAAGATCTCCTGATTCATGACCAACTGACGGTGGACGCTTACGCCGACCGTGCTGAAATCGTCCGGACAGATCCGGTCACCTATCAAACGAAGGTGATTCAATTCAGTCCCCGCTCATTGCTGGACGGCAGCGATGCAGAGAACCATCCTCTCCAACGGTTGGATCAGGTGGTGGTGGCGAGTCAACATCGTCCGCCTAAACTGGTGTTGGTGGAGGGTGAATTGAAGAGACCTGGATACTTCACCATTGAAATGGGCGAGCGGCTGAGTTCGGTGTTAAAGCGCGCCGGCGGTGTGACGCCCAATGCGTTCCCTGCCGGGTTAGTCCTCACGAGAGAATCCGTCAAGCTTCGACAGCAGGCAGAACTCGAACGGTTCATCGCATCGGAGCGCCAGCGGTTGACGGCTCAGGCGGCGGGCGGCGCGGCTGGGGCGACCGGATTGAGCACCACGGCAGTGTTATCTGCTGGCGGAGGGCTCGCCGAGCAGCAGGTGTTGACTCTCCGTCTGCAGCAACTGGAGGCTACGACGTCGCGATTGGAGTTGGGCCGGGTCGTGATTCGGATGGAATCAGTTGAGCAACTCGAGGGTACGGAAGACGATATCATTCTCGAAGCCAGAGACCGGATCATGATGCCGACACCGTCACAGACGGTGAGTATCATCGGATCAGTCAAGAATCCCAGTACGGTGGTCTACAGGCCCAGCCTGGGATTGGATGACTATCTTCGGCAAGCGGGTGGGTTGACGGAGGATGCCAATAAGAAGGAGATGTACGTGATGCGCGCCAACGGCACCACGGACTCAGCCTATCTGGCCGTCAAAGACCTGCGCTCAGGGGATACGATCGTCATTCCACAGAAAATCGAAGCTCGAACGCCGCAGCTTGCCTTGTGGCAGACCGTGGCCAGTATTATCGGCAGTGTGGCCCTCACGGCCGCGGGCATCGCCGTGGTCGGTCGATAAGGCGGATAGGATCGGCATGATGGGGCCGCTGCTGGAGTCACCCCAGGTCGCTATGACACCCACTCTCGGGAATGGAGCCGGCCCATCGGCAATTAGATCGGCGGGGCAGCTCGACCTCTGGGTCGTCCTGTCACGGCGGCGTGGTTTGGTGGCTGCGATCGTCCTCTTGTCTCTTCTGGGAACCTTCGGCGTGAGCACCCTGGTGCTTCCGAAGATGTATGAATCGACCGCCACGCTGTTGCCCCAGTTGGACTCCAAGGAAAGCGGAGGACTCGCCGCGCTATTGACGGCGACCGGGGCTGGAGGCATGGCGCAGAACCTTGGCGCCACGTTGCCCAATATGCCGACGACGCCCACCGACGTGTTTGTGGCGATTTTGAAATCCCGTGTCATGGCGGATGAGGTGATCGCGAAGTTCGGCCTCATGGCGCTCTACGACGAGCGGACGATGCATGACACCCGCGTGGAGCTGTCGGAACGGGTGCGTATTGCTGTGTCGAAAGAGAAAGTCATCAAGGTGACGGTGGAAGATACTAGCCCTCAGCGGGCCGCCGACATTGCGGCCCATTTCGTGGCCGGCCTGGACCGGTTGAATCGCACCTTGAATGTAAGTAAGGCCGGACAGAATCGTGCCTTTTTGGAACGCCGTCTCAATGAGACGATGGACACGATGGCCAAGGCGGAGGAGGCCCTTCGGGATTTTCAGGCCAAGAACAAGGCGGTGGCCGTGGAGGCGCAGTCGAAGGCCATGATTGAGGCTGCTGCAATGATCCAAGGGCAAATCACCGCGCAGGAAGTTCAGCTGCAGGTGATGGAGGGTTATCTGTCGCCGGACAATCCCGATCTCTCCCGTGTCCGTTCCAGTATCGAGGAGTTCCGGAAGCAGTTGGGCATGATGGAGTCCGGCAAGGGGCCCAAAGGAGTACCGGCAGGAGGACGTCTCCATCCCGCCATGGTGACGGTCCCTGATCTGGCCCTGCAATATGGACGGCTCCTTCGCGAATTGAAGGTCCAGGAGACGCTGTACGCGTTGCTCACCTCGCAGTATGAGCAGGCGAAGATTACCGAAGCTCGTGACACCCCGACCGTTCAGGTGCTGGATCCGCCGGTTCCGGCGGATAAACAGATCAAGCCACGCCCGGTGTTCTACACCGCCGTCGCCGGCCTCGCGGGGCTCTGTCTGGCGACGGTCCTCGCCTATGGGTTTGAGTGGCGTGCGCGGAAGACTGGTGGCCTGCCTCACTGACCCTTGCCCAAATTGACGATTTTTCAATCGCAATGGTAGAATCCGCTCGATTTCTCTGCTAGAAGGCCGGAAGTCTCAGTCGTTATTCACATTCACATTTACCAGAATAGGAGAACGGGATGGCTGTTCCAGTCTCCCAGATGTATACAGTGACCAAGTACGTGTTGACCC
>DAONAB010000021.1:0-1597 GCA_035400805.1 Nitrospira sp.
ACATTCTCTCCGGCGGCGCAGGCAATGATTCGCTTGATGGAGGCACCGGTGCGGATCGCATGACTGGTGGTTCCGGAAATGATCTATTTGTTGTCGACAATATCAACGACATAATAGTCGAATCGGCCGGACAGGGTATGGATACGGTGCAGACAAGCCTAAGCTACGCGCTGGGGGCGAATCTGGAGAATCTGACCCTCACCGGAAATGCCGCCATCAATGCTACCGGCAATTCTCTGAATAATATTTTAACCGGAAATGGCGCGGTAAACGTCTTGACGGGTGGGGCCGGAAACGACACCTACGTGGTGGGCCTGGGCGACACCATCGTCGAGGCGGCAAGTGCCGGAACTGACACTGTAAAGTCCGATCTCAGTTGGACACTGGGCACGAATCTCGAAAATCTCACCTTAACTGGCGTTGCTGCGGTTAACGGGACAGGCAATAGTCTTGCGAACACTCTGACAGGCAACAGCGCGGCGAATGTCCTTAGCGGAGCAGCTGGCGCGGACACCCTCATTGGAGCGCAAGGGGATGATCTCTACATCGTCGACAATGTTGGCGATAAAGTGACCGAATTGGTCGGCGAGGGGATCGATACGGTGCAGAGCTCCGTGTCGTATACGCTGACGGCCAACGTCGAAAACCTTACGCTGACGGGAACATCCGCGATCAACGGGACGGGGAATGGATTGGACAACGTCTTGGCTGGAAATAGCGCGTCCAACCGGTTGACCGGCGGGACGGGGAATGACACGTATGTCATTGGCGCAGGCGATACGGTGGTTGAGGCGGTGAATGCCGGGATTGACACCGTTCAAAGTTCCATAACCCATACGCTCGCCGCGAATGTCGAAAACCTCAGTTTGATCGGCACAGCGGCCATTAACGGCACAGGTAATACGCTCAATAATATTCTCGTCGGTAATAGTGCCGCCAACACACTGACCGGTGGTGTCGGGGATGATATGTATGTTGTCGGGGCAGGAGACACGGTCGTTGAGGCAGTGAACGCCGGTACCGATACGGTGCAAAGCACGGTGACCTGGACCTTAGGCGTGAATCTCGAAAACCTCACTCTTGCTGGAACAGCCGCGATCAACGGAACGGGCAATACCCTGGCCAACGCTATCATTGGGAATGCGAATGATAATGTTCTGACGGGTGGCGACGGCAACGATACGCTGTCTGGCGGAAAAGGTAATGATGTGTTCAATGGCGGGACTGGTAATGATGTGTTCCAGCTTGCACGTGGAGATGGCCAAGACACGATCACCGATGCCAGTGGGACGAGTGATCGACTAAGTTTTGCCTCGGGGATCAATCCCCTTGATCTCATGCTGAGTCAGAGTGCTAATGATTTGCGTATTGCCGTGTATGGATCGACGGATCAGGTAACCATTAACAACTGGTATGCCGGCGCAACCAACCAAATTGAAACCGTTCAAGCCGGCAATGGTCAACAATTGATGAGTACTCAGGTCAATCAACTCATTCAGGCTATGGCGGGATTTACCCAGCAGACCGGGCTAAGTTGGGACCAGGCCATTGCCCAGCGACCTCAGGACGTACAGCAGATTCTCGCCGCAAACTGGCA
>DAONAB010000021.1:1697-15912 GCA_035400805.1 Nitrospira sp.
ATCCCATACCGAAGAGGTACAGCCTCCGTGTAATGGCTGAACCGAAGCTCGATGGTACATTCAGAACATCGCTGCAAGCCAAGTACATCGCATTATCGTCGCGCCCCACCCGGTGAGCGCGAGTTGAGGAGGCGTACGATGTCGAAACACAGGGCGTTCTATTTCACTCTGCTCCTAGTGCTCGTGAGTGTGATCGAGGGATGCACGACGATGCAGTCCGGCACCTCCACGACCTTGCCCAGCAGCGCATTTTTCCCCGTCGATGCCTCGGAATTGAAGCCGCTTCAGGCCCTTGCCCATGCGCAGGACGCGAGAATGAAGAGTTGCCATAAGGGCCCGGCCTGTGAAGATGCCTACTACACGCGAGCGTTAGTTGCGTTGTTTGAAAATCGTGCGGATGCCATTACGGTGTTTCAGGAGTTACGCACGGCTATGCCGAACAGCCGGTATGAGGTCTCCACGGTGGGCTGGTTGAATCTGCTCCAGGATGCCTCGGTATCGTCCAACCATAATCGGGCCCTCATGGTTCAATTGAAGCAGGAAGTGCTTCACAATCTGTTCGACCGGTCTGAAGTAGCCACGGTGCGACCGGTGAGAGATCATGATCGCCGTGTGGCAGAGCTTGCCCGCTAATCGTTGCACCCTCCTGCCCCCTCGTCCGGCCGGGAAGAGCCTTCTTGCCGGCCGGCGCTGTTAGTGCGACTGGCATGGCATCCTTCCCGCTGATCAGCTCCAATTCATGGTCGCGCCCCTGTCCTTCTTGAAGTCACCCCTTCACCTTCTCGATCCTCTCCGTGCTGTTGAGTTTGCCAGCCAGCACAGCTACACTTTGCTCGTGCGTGGTGCCCGCCTCTGGTTCTATCGCAGATGGGAGGAATGTATGCGACTTTTCAGTGCAGTGGCCCTGCTGTCTGCCGGCCTGCTGTTCGGAGTAGGGATGGCCTCGGCGGCCGAACCGCAGGCTGCGGCAGGTGGCACCGCTGCAGAAGGCGCCAAAGCTAAAGATGGCGCACCCCTGGTGCTGATTCCGGCCGGGTCATTTACGATGGGGAGTAACGACGGACTTCCTGCTGAACGACCGGAACATGTCGTCACGCTCGACGCGTTTTATATCGATCGCTATGAAGTCTCCATGCAGCGCTATCGCTCGTTTCTTGTAGCCGCGAAGCACGATGCGCCTCCCACGTGGGATGACGAAGCCGCAGAGACGGTTGGTGATCGTCCGGCCGTAGGCATGGGCTGGGCTGATGCGAAGGCGTACTGTGTCTGGGCGGGGAAGCGGCTTCCGACAGAAGCCGAGTGGGAAAAGGCGGCGCGCGGTACCGATGCGCGGCGATACCCCTGGGGGCAAATGCAGCCCTTCGTCGATATTGCGAATTACAATCGCGGCGTATGGGTGAGCGAGGCGGTGACGCTCACGTCAGTGAGCGGTGGTGTCGAAGGGATGAGTGTGCGCCATGGGTTGAAGGAAGGCGGACGGAGTCCCTATGGTCTACACCATATGGCAGGGAATGCTGCCGAATGGGTGGCTGATTGGTACGACCGGGAATACTATGCGAAGAGCCCCGAGAAGAATCCCACTGGTCCGGAAACCGGAGAGAAGAAAGTGATTCGTGGCGGGGCCTGGTCTGATCTGCCGGTGGCGTTGCGATCATCTGCGCGAGTATCGGCGGAGCCGGACTTTCAGGATCGGTCAATTGGATTCCGTTGCGCAATGAATCCGGCACAATAGCTGCTGCCGTGTGCGAGGCTGGTAGCCCGGCGCGGGTCATTCGTCAGGCGGCACAGTAGCCTGCCTGTTCACTGTGTGTAACGTTCATGGTGCCGGTCTATGGTCGCTCCGAACGCTTCGTCCTCTGTTCCACCCTCGCAGCATAAAAATAAAGCGATTGCGGCATTGGTCGCCGGCTTGGTGTTGCTGCTGGCTCTAGTGGCAATTCAAAATGCCCCGCCGCCGTCCGCGATAGTTCCGGCTGTTCCGAACATAGACCCCAATATGGTGCCCTTGGTGACGGGGGAGGAGCCGATTCAAGAACTGTTCGTTCGTGCCGGGTGTGTGGTTTGCCATCGGATTCCAGGTATCGCGGGAGCTGATGGGAAGGTTGGCCCTCCGCTTTGGCTGGGCAAAACCGGCGCCTCTCGCCTGGCTGATCCTCAGTATCGGGGCCAAGCGCAGACCGTCAGAGAGTATATTGTCGAATCAGTGGTGTCCCCGGGTACCTATGTGGTGCCTGGTTTTCCTGCGGACACGATGCCGACGTGGTATGGAAGGAAACTGACCGCAGGGGCGTTGGATAAGATTGCCGCGTATCTCGAGCTTGCTATGGAGGTGCCGTAGCCAGGGGTTCATTCACCTGGTTGCCTGGCGGGTAGGGTGGATGCAGTGATTTCCTACTTCGTGCCCATTTCTAGAAAACTTCCGCGAGCAGGTCACCGTTTCTTGACGCCGCCTTGGCCCATCTGTCCCTGAATTTGGAAACCCTTTTCATCTCTCTCGTTTTTGTCAAGCAGGGCCGCCACTGCGTCGTCGCCTTTTAATCCCGCCAGCTTAATCTTGAGACGAAGGTTGTTCGCGCTATCTGCGTTAATCAAGGCTTGTTCAATGCTGATTTTTCCAGCCTTGTAGAGTTGCAGCAGCACATGGTCAAAGGTCTGGCAGCCTTCATCAATACCTTGTTCCATCGCTTCTTTTAACGTATCGATTTCTGAACGCTTAATCAGGTCTTTGATACGGGGCGTATCGAGCATGATTTCCAGAGCTGGGACCCGGCGGCCATCGAGTGAGGGGATGAGGCGCTGCGAGATAATGGCTCGCAGGTTGAGTGACAGCTGGAGGTAAATCTGTGCGTGCCGTTCCACCGGGAAAAAGTTCATGATGCGTTCGATGGATTGGTTGGCATTGTTTGAGTGCAGGGTTCCGAGGCAAAGGTGACCGGTTTCCGCGAAGGTGATAGCGGCCTCCATGGTCTCCGTATCCCGGATTTCACCGATGAGAATCACGTCTGGCGCTTGGCGCAAGGTGTTCTTCAGGGCGTTGCCGAACGAATGGGTGTCGAACCCGACTTCGCGCTGAGTGACGATGGATTTTTTGTGGTGATGGACAAACTCGATCGGGTCTTCCACGCTGATAATGTGCCCGGCATGCACGGTGTTCCGGTGGTCGATCATCGCCGCCAGTGAAGTAGATTTACCGGAGCCAGTGGCACCCACAACGAGGACCAGCCCGCGTTTCGTCATGGCGATATCTTTGACGATGGGCGGCAGGTCCAACTGCTCGACCGTCATGATCTCTGCCTTGATGTGCCGAAACACCAGCCCGACGTTTCCCTTTTGCCGGAAGATGTTCACGCGAAAGCGGCCCAAGTCTTTGTAATACAAGGCGAGGTTCATCTCCATTTTCTCTTCGAACTCGCCCCGCTGCTGGCCGCGCATCAGAGCCAGCGCCAACGACTCCAACTGCTCGTTGGTAAACGGCGGCGCATCGGTCCGATGGGTCGAGCCATGGATGCGATAAATGGGCGGGGCATCGACGGTGAGATACAGGTCGGACGATTCCTGTTTGACCATCACTTCGAGGAGCGTGCGAACATCCATGAGATGCCTCTTATGCTGCTATCGGTAGACGAATACAGTGAACCGGGCGTTATGCAGCGCCTGCCGCGTTAAAGAGGTTTGCATTCATGCTACGCGACTGGGCTTCGGCCTTGGTAACCATCCCGCGCGTGGCGAGATCGACCAGAGCCATGTCCATCGTCTGCATGCCGTCCTTCTGGCTCGCTTGCATCATGCCGGGAATTTGATGCAGTTTGCCTTCGCGAATGAGGTTGCGTACCGCCGTCGTGCCGACCATGATTTCCACCGCCGCAATCCGGCCACCACTTTTCTTTTTGAGCAGCGTCTGGGTCAGCACCGCTTCCAAGGTTTCCGACAGCTGCGCGCGGACCTGCGCTTGCTGGTTGGGAGGAAACGCGTCGATGATACGGTCAATGGTTTTCGGGGCGCTGGACGTATGCAGGGTCGCAAAGACCAAGTGCCCGGTTTCGGCAGCCGTCAAGGCCAACTGGATCGTATCCAGGTCGCGCATTTCGCCGACGAGAATAATGTCTGGATCTTCGCGTAACGCGGCACGCAGCGCATTGGCGAACGATAAGGTGTGCACGCCCAGTTCACGCTGGTTGACCAGGCACTTTTTCGATTTGTGCACAAACTCCACCGGGTCTTCAATGGTGAGGATGTGTCCTTCAAAGGTGTTGTTCAGATAATCGATCATGCCGGCGAGGGTGGTGGATTTTCCGGACCCGGTCGGACCGGTGACCAGAATCAGGCCCTTCTCACGGTCACAGAGTTGTCGGAGAATGGGCGGCATGCCGAGTTTTTCGAGGGGAAGGATCTCTGTGGGAATGGTCCGGAACACGGCACCTAACCCGCGGCCCTGGACAAAGACGTTCACGCGGAATCGAGCAATGTCGCCCAGGTCGAAAGAAAAGTCGCATTCCCGATGTTCTTCAAAGTTCTTGCGCTGCGCATCGCTCATCATGTCGTAGATGAGGGCATGCGTTTCATCCTGAGTCAGGGGGGGGTGGTCCAATTTTTTGAGGTCGCCATGCAGGCGAATCATTGGCGGTTCGCCGGCGCTGATGTGACAGTCCGAGGCACCTTGTTGGACACCAAAGGTCAACAGTTTTGAGATGTCAATCATCGGGTCGCTCCATTAGAAGAGAATGTAAGCGGATAAACGAGCGTAGTTATGGGTAGATGATCAGGGTCCGCTGGACAGTTTCGATCATGCCATAGGGAAGTGAGAAATCAAGAAAATATCCAGAAGAGGCGACGAAGCAATGCCTGTCGCAGACGCTGCGAACAGACAGACCGTGAGCTGCTGACTGATTGCTGTCGGGTTAGATCAGAGAGAGGGATCGACCGACCCGTTCTACAGCCGCCAGGGCGCGATCGATCTGCTCATCGGTATGGTCGGCAGTGATGGTGAAGCGAATCCTGCTCGTGTCAGGAGGGACGGTCGGAGGACGAATGGCGGGCGCATAGACGCCTTGTGCGAGGAGAGTCTGCGCGAACTTCAGGGCTCGATCGGCGTCACCGACGATTACTGGCAGAATGGGACTTTCCGATGCCGCAAGACGAAAGCCGAGCCTGGTGAACCCCTGTGCTAGTCGTTCACGATTCTGCCACAGACGGGCGCGCCGCTGAGGTTCCTGCTCGATGACCTGGATCGCGGCGGTCGCCGCAGCCGCACTGGCAGGCGGGGGCGCGGTCGTATAGATAAAGGCGCGGCAGGTGTTGACCACATAGGCGATGAAGGTGGCAGAACCGACCACGTATCCCCCCGCGCTCCCAACCGCTTTGCTCAAGGTGCCCATGTGATAGGGCACGCGCGATTCGACCTCGCAATGTTCGAGGGTGCCGCGTCCGGTACGGCCGAGAATTCCTGTGCCATGCGCATCATCGACATACACCGCTGCGCCATACTGTTCGGCCAGCTGCGCGATCTCTTTCATCGGCGCAATGTCCCCGTCCATACTGAACAGTCCGTCGGTGACGATCAACGTGCGTTTGGTTGCGGGCCGACGGGCGAGCAATTGCTCCAGGTGGTTCATGTCTCGATGATGGAAGACGCGAAAGGTCGCTCCGCTCAGCCGGCAGCCATCGATGAGGCTCGCGTGGCAAAGCCGGTCGGCGAAGATCAGCCCGTCCTTTCCGATCAAGGCCGGAATCACACTGATATTGGCCAGGTACCCGGCGGTAAAGGCGAGGGCCGCTTCTGTGCCTTTGAAGCGAGCGAGGGTGTGTTCGAGCACCTCATGGGGTGTTAACGTCCCGCAAACCAAGCGTGCCGCGCCAGAGCCGGCTCCATATCGGCGGGTCGCCTCGATGGCCGCATCCACCACAGTCGGGTGCGTGGCCAGACCCAAATAATTGTTAGAAGAGAGAAGAATGATGTCACGGCCGTCGAGCGTGACCGTGGGCCCTGTCGCCGAAGCGATCGTCTGGAGCCGGCGCAAGAGGTGCTGGTCTTCCAGTTTCTTGAGATGTTTTTCAAACATGGGTATCTGGACTTCAGCGAGGCCAAACATTTGACAAGGTCGACTGGTCCCTAGTATAAGGCGCGAGGCTTTGAGAAACGACCTCCTTTTCCACCCGAGACCATTGTTCGACTATGAGTTATCGCATCAGGGTGCCTGAAAAAGCTGACCCGCTCGACGAAGCTCACCTCTTGACCGGGGTTGACCGGTTTCTTCATGTGTTGCAGGAACAACGGCGCGCCGTGTTGGCCGGTCTGGGGGTCGTGCTGGTTGCGGGGGCGGTCGTTGCTGGTGTGATCTGGTACGACTATGAATCTACGTTAAAGGCACGAGAGCTCGATCAGGAAGCCACGCTGCACTACCTCAATCGGCCGGCAGACGATCCGAAAAAAAGCCATGAACAGCTCTCCCAAGCCATCACGCTCTATAAGCAGGTGGTGGAGCAATACCCGAGAAGTCCTGTGGCGCCCGTGGCCTTGTTTCACCTGGGGAATGCTCAGGTGCTGGCGAATGAAGTTGACGCCGGTATCGAAACGTATAAACGGTTCATGCTGTTATATGGCTCCAACACCTCACTTCTGGGGCTTGTCCAACAACGCCTGGCCTATGCCTACTTAGCCAAGGGTGATCGCGACCAGGCGGTGAAGTCCTTTACCGGCATTCTCGAAATCCCGGGTGCCCTCAACAAGGACCATGTCCTGTTCGAGTTGGCCAAGATTGAAGAATCGCAGTCCCGACCGGAGGGAGCGCTCGCGCATTACCAGGATTTGATGAAGAATTATCCCAACTCGCCCTTCACTAGTGAAGCGGCGGTGCGGGTGAAAGTGTTGGAAGTGAAGAAGTCTCCGGAAGCCCCAGCGGCAGCTCCATCAACTCCAGCTGCCAGTGCTCCTGCTCCTCAGCCTGAACAGCCTGCCAAGGCTTCATCAGGCAAGTCCGCGGCACCCTCTTCCAAGAAAAAGCAGTAAGCGCGTCATTCCGCCTCTTCGGGGATGACGCGTCGCGCTAGTTCGCGATGACCAGGCGGCTTCCTGCCTTGATGGTAGGACCGGTCAAGTTGTTGTTCGACTTGAGCGTCTTGACCGAGATGTTGAACCGTTTGGCGATTTTTTCAAGAGAGTCGCCGACTCGGACTCGATACCAATGTCCGGATTCCGGCTCTGGTTTGACGTGCCGAACTTTGACTGGCATAGGGAGCGGGGCAAATTTGTGAGTCGGTGCTCTCTCCAGCAGCTGTTCCACTTTTTCCCGGGTGCCGACGGGGACTTTTAAGTGATATTCGGGATCATCCGGGGGGGTGGCATCGCGCCGTAATTCCGGGTTGAGCACCTTCAGATCCTGGTACGAAATTCCCGTCACATTGGCGATGGCTTTGAAGTGGATGGGGCGCCGCACGACCACTTCCTCGAATTGATGCGGCCGGACGTCGCTCTGGGGGAACCCATACCGATCCGGGTTTTTGGCAATGATGGTCGCCGCCATAAAGCGAGGCACGTATTCTTTCGTTTCCCGCCGGATGAGCCTCGTTTTGGCGATGTCCGAAAAGCTTTCTGCTTGCGCCGTATGCAGGGCCCGCATCACCTTGCCTTCTCCGGCATTGTACGCGGCCATTGCCAGGGGCCAGGTGCCGAATAGATCGTACAGATCTCGCAGGTAGCGTGCAGCCGCCACGGTCGACTTCACCGGATCGCGGCGTTCATCCACATAACTGTCCACTCGCAACCCATACACCTTGGCCGTGCCCTTCATGAATTGCCAGGGGCCGGCAGCCCGGGCCCGTGAGTACGCGTGAGGGTTGAATCCGCTTTCAACCAGCGACAGATAGATCAGGTCACTCGGCAGCTGGAACTCTGAAAAGATGCTATCGACCAGCGGCCGGTAATGGCTGAGTCTGATGAGCCACTGCTCGAATCGGTTGCGGATTGCGACGTTGAAGAAGCGAATATGGCCTTGCACTGAAGGGTCCAGCACGATCGGAACGTTGTATTCGGAGACATTGTCCGATTCGGGGCCTTGCTCGGCGGCAGCTTCCTGAATGACTTCAGCCGGAGGGGTCAACAAATCAGCAAATCTCGCGGTGGTGCCGCTGAGAGGCTTGAGTTGAAGCAACTCCTCGGCCGGCGGGACTTCAGTTGACGGTTCGCTGGCCACGGCAGCAGGGGCTTCGGCAGCCTCACTTTCTGCAGCGGCCGTGCGATCTTCCTCGTCTAGAATATAGTCGGGTTCTTGAGCCGGAGGCTGGAGACCATCTTGTGATGGAAGTTCTGGTGGAAGCTCTGATGTCAGGCTCGGGTCCGTGGGCATGGGGATCGGCGATTCGGCGCCTGCAGTACCAGGCGAAGACAGCGTGAGCAGACACACGAACAGGAGAGACAGAGGCGGAACGCCAGCGCCGGACAGACGTGCATGCATAAGGTACCCACTCGAAGGTTCAGGGAAGGGAAGATGACCGACTCTTGAAGGGTAGCCTATCGAGGAGGTGACAACTTGTCAAGAAATTGAGGGAGTTGAGTCGCCGGTTGAGTGCAGACTGCGAGCGCTATCAGCTAGATGATCGCCAAAACGTTCCCCATGAGACCCTCCACTCATGCAGTGAAGTGGCTGAAAAGATGAGCATCTTCCTGGGAACTTACCTTGACACCTCTGGGGGGCTATGGTAGCGTACGCGCCTTCTAAATCCCTGACATTGTTCGTTCCGTACAGCGAGGAGGATCGTCCCATGCTCAAACGGTATTTGCTGGCACCCGGCCCCACTCCCGTTCCACCGGAGGTGCTGCTGGCCATGGCCAGACCGATGATTCATCACCGGGCTCCCGAGTTCGATAAATTGTTTGCTGAGGTTCGTGAGGACCTGAAATGGCTGTTTCAGACGCGGAATGATGTCCTGATCCTCGCGGCATCCGGTACCGGCGGCATGGAAGGGTCGGTTTCAAATTTCCTCTCCCCTGGCGATAAAGCCCTGACGATCAACGGCGGCAAGTTCGGTGAGCGGTGGACGAAGCTCTGCAAGACGTTCGGTGCACAGGTGACTGAGTTGAAGGTCGAATGGGGGCGCGCCATTGACCCACAAGCCGTTGCCGATGCCTTGAAGAAAGACCCCTCAATTAAAGCCGTGTACGTCCAAGCGAGCGAAACCTCGACGGCTGTCGCGCACGATGTCCAAGCACTGGCCGAAATCGTCAAGCAATACGAAGACACCATTCTCGTCGTGGATGCGATTACCGCTCTCGGAGTGCTCGATCTGAAGACCGATGCCTGGGGCCTCGACGTGGTGATCACCGGATCGCAGAAAGCCTTGATGCTACCACCAGGCCTGGCCTTTGCCAGTGTGAGCGACAAGGCCTGGCGTTTGGCGGACAAGGCCAAGAATGCCGCCTTCTATTTCAATTTCAAGCGGGAACGGGAGAATCAGCAGAAGAGCACCACTGCCTATACGCCGGCGGTCTCCCTGATTTTGGGCCTGAAGGAAGTGATGAACATCCTGAAGGCTGAGGGATTGGAAGCCGTCTTCGCCCGTCACGCGATGTTGGCGAAGGCCATGCGCGAAGGCGTGAAGGCCGCAGGGCTCTCCATTTTCCCTCAAGAGCGGCCCAGCGACGCGTTAACCGCCATTTCTGCGCCGGAAGGTGTGGATGGTCAGGCGGTCTACAAGAATCTGCGCACTCAATACGGGATGACGGCCGCTGGTGGTCAGGACCATCTGAAAGGCAAGATCTTCCGCATTTCGCATATGGGATATATCGATAGCTTTGATGTCATTACGGCCTTGGCGGCTGTGGAAATGGTCATCAAGGGACTCGGCTATCCCGTGAAGCTTGGGAGCGGCGTCGCCAAGGCTCAAGAAATTATTATGGGGAAGTCATAGACTCACCTTCAGGTAAGGCACCACGACAATGAAAATCTTGGTCAGCGATAGTCTTTCGAAGCAGGGTGTAGAGGTATTGGAGAAGGCCGGCTTTACGGTCGTGGTGAAAACCAAGCTGCCTAAAGAGGAGCTGCTGAAGGAGATCAAGGATGCGGACGGCCTGATCGTTCGCTCCGGGACGAAAGTGACGGCAGAACTCATTGCGGCGGCGAGTTGCTTGAAAGTCGTCGGCCGAGCCGGTTCCGGTCTGGATAATGTCGATACCCCCGCCGCAACCCGTCGCGGCATTGTGGTCATGAATACGCCCGGGGGCAACACCGTGACCACCGCCGAACACACGATGGCCATGATTTTTTCCATGTCGCGGCGTATTCCGCAAGCGACCGCTTCGACCAAAGGCGGGAAGTGGGAAAAAGAAAAATTCATGGGCGTGGAGTTGTATAACAAGGTGCTGGGAATCGTCGGCGTCGGACAAATCGGCGGATATCTCACGAAGCTCGCCCAGGGTGTCGGTATGCAGGTGATGGCGTATGACCCGTATCTCGCGCCGGAGCGTGCGGAGAAAATGGGCGTAGCCATCGTAGAGTTGGATGAATTGTTCCGGCGAGCGGATGTTATCTCGGTACATACGCCACTCACCCCGGAAACCAAGGCTCTCATCAATGCCCAGGCGATCGCGAAGATGAAAACCGGCGTGATGATCGCCAACTGCGCCCGCGGCGGGATTGTGCATGAAGGGGATCTGTGCGAGGCGCTCAAATCCAAGAAAGTGGCGGCGGCTGCGTTCGACGTCTTCGAGGATGAGCCGGTGAAACCGGACAATCCCCTTCTCGCGCTGGATAATTTCATTTGTTCCCCGCACATCGGGGCCTCGACGACTGAAGCGCAGGAAAATGTGGCGGTGGGAATTGCCGAGCAAATCGTCGAGTACTTCACCAAAGGCATTGCCAAAGGTGCGGTCAACATCCCGTCCGTGTCTCCCGAGCTCTTGCCGCAGCTCCAGCCCTACCTCTCGTTGGCAGAACGCGTGGGCTTGTTGCAAGCTCAACTATTGGAAGGTGGGTTAGAGCGGCTGACTGTCGAATATAGCGGGCAGGTGGCCGGATTGAATGTCGCGCCGTTGACGATTGCGGTCTTGAAAGGACTCTTAACGCCTATCCTTGAAGATCCGGTCAACTATGTGAATGCACCGGTAGTCGCCAAAGAGCGCGGGATCGAAGTCAAAGAGGTCAAGATCAACGACGCCGGCGACTTTACCAGCGTGATTCGGGTGCGAGTGGAAGCCGGGAAGAAATCTCATCAAGTAGCGGGGACTCTGTATCACCGGAAGGATCCGCGTATCATTGAAATTGACGAATTCAAGGTTGAGGTGGTGCCGGACAACCATTTGCTCTTGATCCTGAATGAGGATCGTCCGGGAGTGATCGGTACAGTCGGGCATATTCTTGGCGACCACAACATCAATATCGCGCGCATGCAGTGCTCACGGGAAGAGCGTGGCGGCAAGGCCCTCTTAATTTTCGGGCTGGATGCGCCTCTGCCTGCGCCGGTGCTCGATCAAATTACGAACAGCAAGCACATCCTTTCCGTAAAGGTCGCCGACCTGTCGAAAGGTCTGTAGATTGCCCGGCAGTCGATCATGGGCTCCCTTTCGTTGAAGGCCTCTGCTTCCTCCACGTCCCTGGTGGCAGGTCGGGAACGGTCGCTTATTCCGGTCGGAATGAGCACCATCCTTCCTGCTGCGGCCGGGCGTATTCGCCATCTTGAACAGACTCTCCTGGCTGTTCTTGCCCGCGGCGGCTACGAAGAAATTATCCTGCCGATGTTCGAGTATCTGGACGTTCTCGCGCCGGGTCTCGAACCGGAACTCCTCGAAAAGTGTTACCAGTTGGTCGATCGAACGACGGGCCGCCTCATGGTGCTGCGCCCGGATGCCACGGCACAGATTGCCCGAACCGTCGCGATGGGGATGATGGGTGAACGGCTGCCGTTGCGCTTGTGTTATCGCACCTCTGTTTTTCGCTACGAACGAGAGCATGCCGGTCGCGACCGGGAAATTTTTCAAGTCGGCGCTGAACTCATCGGGGTTGATGGGGTAGCCGGGGATGCCGAGGTGCTGACACTTCTGCTCGACTCTTTAAGTCAGGTGGGGCTCAGCGCCTTTAAAGTGGCAGTCGGGCATGTCGGATTCTTTACTGCGCTTCTTGTCCGATCCGGTCTCTCAACCGACGGCCAGAAACGCGTGGAACAAGCCGCGGCTCGCAAAGATATCCCGCTCCTTGAAGAATTGCTGGCCCGGGAAGGGATGGCCCGATCACCAGCGCGCGTCATTCTCGAGGTGCTGGAATTATGCGGCGGTCCGGAAGTGCTCTCGCGCGGGCGTAAATTGGTAGGGCGCGATAAAGCGCTGTTGAAACCGCTCGATCGGCTGGCGCAGGTCTATGAACGGTTGGCGTCCCCGGGACAGGAATCGGTCTTGATCGATTTGGGAGAGTTCCGCGGCTTTGAATATTATGACGGGATTGTCTTCGATGTCTTCGCCCCGGGTATAGGGGCGGAGTTGGGAGGCGGTGGCCGTTATGACCATTTATTAGGCCGCTTCGGGCGCACGGCGGCATCCTCAGGATTTGCGCTCGATGTTGATCGGGTGTTCCGGGCCATCGATTCGTCAGGCCGCCCACTACCGCCAGATGCGACGGTATCTCAACCGGGTCCTAGGCACTCGGCGACTTCTGCATCACGTCGGGCAAGGAGTCGAGCATGAAATCGCTCTCAGCCGTTGACCTGACGGCGCCCCGACTGCCTCCGCAGAATATCGAGGCCGAACAGTCCGTGCTGGGCGGGATTCTGTTGGACAATACGGCGATGGCCAAGGCCATGGAGGTGTTGACCGATCAGGAGTTTTACCGGACTGCCCATCGCAAGATTTATCAGGCCATGTTGGAACTGTCCGATCGTGGCGAAGTCATTGATCAGATCACGTTAACGGAATGCCTGAAGGGACGCTCCGAGCTGGAGGCAGTCGGCGGATCGGCCTATCTCGCTGAGCTGGTGCAGGCTGTCCCTACGGCCGCGAACATTCGGTATCACAGCAAGATCGTTCGGGATAAAGCGCTCCTGCGAGGGCTGATCGAAACCTCTACGGAAGTTATCACGCGGGGCTACGACGGCACGGCGGCGGTGGATGAGTTGCTCGATTTTGCCGAGCGCTCGGTCTTTGGGCTGGCCCAGGGTAAGCTCGATCGCTCCTTCACCCAGGTGAACCACATCATCAAGGAAAGCCTTGATGTCGTGGATAAGTTGTCCAAGCGCAAAGAGCGAGTGACGGGGGTGCCGACCGGCTATATTGATCTGGACGATTTGACGGCCGGGTTGCAGCCCTCGGACTTAATCATCGTGGCCGGACGCCCGAGTATGGGTAAGACCAGTTTGGCTCTGGGCATGGCGCAACATGCCGCACTGCATGCCAAAGCCGTGGTGGGGATTTTCAGCCTCGAAATGTCCAAGCCACAATTGGTGCTTCGCATGCTGAGTTCCGAGGCGCGGGTCGATTCGCACGCGCTTCGCACCGGGCGATTGCAAAAGGAAGATTGGTGGCGATTGGCTGAGGCGGCTGGCAAACTTGAGCAGGCCCCGATCTTTATCGACGATTCCGGAGCGGTGACCGTGCAGCAGATGCGCGGAAAGGCCAGACGGCTCAAGGCCGAGAAAGGCCTCGATTTGCTGATCGTGGACTACCTGCAGCTCATGCAGGGAAAGAGCGATTCGGAGTCGCGGCAGCAGGAAATCTCCGACATCTCGCGATCCTTAAAGAGTCTTGCCAAAGAGCTGAACGTTCCCGTCATTGCCCTGTCGCAGTTGAGCCGGGCCGTCGAGGCCAGAAAGCCGCCGGTGCCGATGCTGGCCGACTTGCGTGAAAGCGGTGCCATTGAGCAGGATGCTGACGTGGTGATGTTTATCTATCGGGAAGAAGTCTACGAACCGAACACTGAACGGAAGGGCATCGCTGAGATTTTAGTCAGCAAACATCGCAATGGTCCGATCGGAAAACGCGATTTGTTCTTTCACGACCGATTCGCCAAATTTGAGAACCTCGAAACGCGCGAGTCGGTTTGACGCGTTCTTTCACGAGCCGGTATAATTCCGCAGCACTGTGTGACTTCAACCATTCCCCCTGCAAGTTAAGCGGATGAATTGTGCAACGATTGAGTGAAGAGCGTCGGCAGTCCTGCATCTTCTGTGACCCCGTGGGACCAAGAGCTGCAGCTGTCCTGCTGATAGCGCTTTCTTGCCTGACCGCCGCGTGCCAGAG
>DAONAB010000021.1:16012-18781 GCA_035400805.1 Nitrospira sp.
TTTGCGGATGAAGTTGCGGATGCGCCGGGGTTAGATGCGCAGATGCTCGGGCAAATCGGGGGGATGTACGCAGCGGCAGGAAAGCCGGACAAGGCCTTGCGGCTGTTCAATCGCGCGATCGAGCAGGAACCGCAACGCAGCGAACATTTTTTTGCCAAAGGGCTGTTGTTGGCCAATCAGAAGCAATATGCGGAAGCCGAAGAGACCATTCGTGCCGGCATTAAGGTCAGCCCGGATTCGGCAGTCGGGTATTACTACTTGGGCCGCATCGGTGTCGAGGCCAGAGATTTCGACAAGGCGACGACACATTTTGAGCAGGCCGTAACGCTGAATCCGGCATTTGAGCCGGCGTATGTTGCGCTGGGGTCTGTGTATGAAGCCAAGCAGGATCGCGGCAAGGCCATCGATATTTACCGCAGGTATTTGCAAGGCGTAAATCCAAAAAATCGTGAAATCCGGCATCATCTCATCCGTCTGCAGGTGTCGGCGAAGCAATATGACGAGGCGTTGCGTGAGTTGCAGGAGATGCTGGTGGAGGATCCATCAGATCTCGACGCCCAGTTGCGAATGGGACTCGTCTACGGGGAACAGAAGAATTACCCCCAAGCGATTCAACAGTTGACCCAGATTCTCACCGTGCGTCCGTCCGAGCTCAAGGTTCGAGACTATCTGGGATATCTCTACGAGGAAACGAAGGATTACGCCCATGCGATTGAGGCGTACCGGCACAACCTCACCTTGGAGCCCTCGTATTTCGAGGGGCATTTGCATTTGGGCGTGTTACTGTATCGAACCAAGCAGTATCCCGAGGCCATCCAGCATCTTCGGGAAGCCAGCCGCTTGAATCCCAAGCAACCCGAGGCCTACATCGTCCTGGGGTTGTCCCATTTTCAAGTCGAAGAATATGAGCCGTCCCTTCAAGCCTTTCTGGAAGGAATCCGGAATAACCCAGACAATCCCGACCTGCATTTCAACGCCGGAACCGCCTACGACAAATTGAATCGTTTTGAGGATGTCGTCAAGTCGATGGAGACCACGCTCACGTTGGATCCCCACCACGCTGATGCGATGAATTACCTCGGCTATAGTTATGCGGAGCGCGGCGTCAAAATCGAAGAAGCCATTGCACTGACCAAGCAGGCCGTGGCTCTACGGCCAACAAATGGCTATTACGTGGATAGCCTCGCGTGGGCCTTCTTCAAAAAAGGTTTATTGAGTGAGGCCCTGGTCGAAATGAAGCGGGCGGTGGCACTCGTCGGTGACGATCCGGTCATCTATGAACATTTGGGCGAAATCCATTTGAAGCAGCAACATCTCTCCGATGGTCGTGAGGCTCTCCTGCACGCCCTCGAACTCGACCCCTCGAATGACAAGCTCATGCAGCGATTTCGTGAGCTGGGCTTGGGCGATCCTGCTAAAGAAGAACGAATCCGCCAGGCCATCCGGCGTGGGACAGAGCGAAAGTCGGCTCCCTCGGCTCAGTAGATTCCCCTCTCCCCGTACAGCAGTTCCGTGCACCTCTGCGCCGACAGGAGCAGGGCGCGCGACGTATCACTCTCTCCATTTTCTATCCCGTTGATCTCTCCCTAGTACGCCGGACGTGTCCGGCAGTTTCTCCTCCTCGAAAGAAAGAGCTCTACCTGTTCGATTCAGTCAATTTTTGGCACTTTTCCTGGCAGGGTTATTCTTCCCGCCTGAGTGAAAAGGGTCACAATTGTGGTTGCGAGCCAAAATACCTTGTGTTGCTGGCAGGTTAGGAGGAAGAGGCTAAAAAGCTTCCGCCATGGCATGGGCCCTGCTTGTACAGGGCATGTCGTCAGTAGGAATGGTGGTCAGGAGCATACGGATGAGAATCCCGAGCCGCAGTCTTCGAGCCCGATGGTAGCGAAATCAAAACAGGCCGGATTCACCCTGATCGAACTTATGGTCGTGGTGGTGATTGCGGGAATTTTGGCTGCATTCGCCATTCCGAACTTTCTTCAATACCGGGCGCAAGCGATGCAAGCCGAAGCACGGACCAATTTGGCAGGAATTTTTGTCGCGGAGATGTCCTTCTTCACTGAGCGGAAGGAGTTCGGCAACTTCACGGATATCGGCTTCGCCGTGGCCGGACCCGGAACGAATCGCTATACGTATCGTACCGGGGTAGGCCTGGGAGCTGGACTGGGACCGAACGGGGGCAATCTTTGCGGGGCTGTCGGCAGTTGCGACACGATTCAGACGGAAGTGCCGGCTGCGGGCGCGATCAGTTTTACCGGAGGCGTGGGGATCGCCACAACGTCTTCGGCAGGGTTCACCGCCACAGCCGCTGCGGATCTTGATAGAGATTCGACGCACGATGGCTGGTACGTCAACGACCTGAAGCACGGATTGAGCGCTGCCGACCCGAACGATGTGTTGAGTTAGGCGCCGGTGCCAAAACTTGTCACCAGATGACGGAAAAAGGAATCTGGTTCGGGTGAGCGTCAGAACCGTTGCGGCGAGCGTAAAGCTAACTGATTGGAAGATATACAAAATGATAAGAAACTACAGGAAGGAGGTGTTGGGCATAGAACCTGCTATACCCAAGATCTGTCAGGCGTGAACACACGCAGTGCCGAATGAAAAGACAGGCATGAAGAACGTGTCGGATGAAGTGGCAACAATAGGAAAGGGAGGCATTATGTTGAAGCAAGTGAAGGGTCAGAAAGGTTTTACGTTGATTGAGTTGATGATCGTCGTGGCGATTATCGGTATCTTGGCGGCCATCGCCATCCCGAACTTCTTGCG
>DAONAB010000022.1:0-6820 GCA_035400805.1 Nitrospira sp.
AGACAAAAATCGATGAGTTGCGCAAAGGGGTGGATCGGACGGGGAGGTTTCGCCCCAGGACTTGAAATCCAGCCGAGTCCGGTACACGTGCGAGCCGAGTGACCTGAAGACAGCAGATTTTATTATCGTTGCGGTGCCGACGCCAATCAATGATGCGCTGCAGCCTGATCTCACCGCATTGAAAAAAGCGTCTGAATTGATCGGGGCGAATCTTTCGCCCGGCGCCATCGTTGTCTATGAATCGACGGTGTATCCCGGCGCTACTGAGGAAGACTGTCTGCCGATCCTCGAAAAAGCCTCCGGCATGAAGAGTGGGATCGATTTCAAGATTGGATATTCTCCGGAGCGCATCAATCCCGGCGATAAGGAACACACGCTGGAGCGCATCATCAAGGTCGTCTCTGCGCAGGACGAGGAGTCATTGGAAATCGTCGCGCAGACATATGGGTTGGTGGTCAAGGCGGGGATTCATCGTGCATCCAGCATTAAAGTAGCGGAAGCGGCGAAGGTGATTGAGAACACGCAGCGAGACTTGAACATCGCTCTCATGAACGAGCTGGCGTTGATTTTCCATCGCTTAGGAATTGACACGAGATCAGTCCTTGAGGCGGCCGGAACAAAGTGGAACTTTTTGAAATTTAACCCGGGCTTGGTCGGAGGACATTGTATCGGTGTTGACCCCTACTATTTGACAGCTAAAGCTGAATCAGTAGGGTATCACCCGGAAGTCATCCTGGCCGGCCGCCGTATTAACAACAGTATGGGGAAATATGTTGCCGAACAGACCATGAAGCTGTTGAGCCAGGTCGAACGCCCCGTCAGCGATTTACGTGTCGGCGTATTGGGACTGACCTTCAAGGAAAATGTTCCGGATCTGCGGAACAGCAAGGTGCCCGATATCATCAATGAATTGAAGGAGTATGGGATTCAAGTCGTCGTTCACGATCCGCTCGCTGAACATGAGGAGGCGGTGGGTGAATACGGCCTTCGCCTGTCATCCTGGGATCAGTTGAAACAGCTAGATTGCATTATTCTGGCGGTGGCGCACCGGGAATATTTGCGCATGAGCGTGCCGGAGCTGCTCAAACCATTGCGAAAGCAACGGAACAATGTCGTGGTTGACGTCAAGAGTGTCTTGAGTCCGGAGACCTTGCCGGGTTCGGTGAAATATTGGCGGCTATAGGCCGTGGCTACTCGGTAGGAGGGGAGTTGTCCCTCTTGCCGGAATCGACTCCGGTCTGTTTCTGAGGAATGTCTCTCCAGGAAGCTGAAGCAGTCGCCGGTCTCCCAGGTTTTCTTCCTCCCAATAATCCTAACCGCTAATGACTCGTCTCATACCTGCCGAAACAGGTATGAGACGAGACCCGAGGACGGCATCGTCCAAAGCGAGAAACTGATTGTCGCGTGTGTGTCAGTTTGGTATACCAAAGAGGTTGTAACCTTGTTGATCAGATCTATGCAGTCATCCTTCCCCTCCGCACGCGTCACTACCGAAGATAATCAGCTTCGCCGGCTGGCCATGGCTGTCAGCGGGTTGGCCTGCGGCCTGGTGTTGACGGCTTGCGGCACGTTCGCGTCTCCCGACGTCAAACGCGGAGACCAGCATCTCGCGGCAGGAAACTGGGAGGAAGCCAGCGTCGCGTACCGGCAGGCACTGAAGGATGATCCATTCGAGCCGTCGCTCCAGAACAAGTATCGTATTTCGAGGGAACGTGCCGCCGCCGCACATGATGAACGGGGCCGGCAATTATTAAAGGATCGCCAATTCGATCAGGCCGCCGAGGAGTTCAAGCGGGCCCTCACGATTGAGCCGACGAGCAAGGACCACGAAGCCGGTTTGACGGAGGCCCTGCGATTGAAGGAATCGCGCGACCGGTATCGAGAAGCGGAACGGTTGGTGCAGTTGGGGCGGGTCACCGAAGCCATGACCGGCTATATGCGGGCCGTCGAGTTGGATCCCACATATAAGGATGCGCTCGAAGGGGTCGCCCGTCTATCCGCTGAACAGCATGCCGCCGACCGTGATGATCGGCAGAAGCAGCCGGTGACGTTACAGTTTCGCAATGCGGGGCTGAAAGAAGTTGTTGAGGCACTGGGAAAGGCGGCTCACGTCAATTTCGTGTTCGACAAGGACGTGCGAAACGACCCCATTACCGTTTCGCTGGAAGAGAAACCCTTTGACGAAGCGTTGTCGTTGGTGCTGAACAGCAACAGCCTGTTTGCGCAGAAGGCCGGCCCGACGCTCTTCATCATCAGTCCGAACACCAAGCAGAAGCAGGAACAGTATCAGGATTTGATGATCAGGACCTTCTATCTGTCGTCGGCCAAGGCGAAAGATATGGTGGCGCTGCTGAAATCCATGCTGGATGTGAAGCATATCCATGGGAATGAAGCGCTCAATACGATCGTCATTCGGGATCAACCGGAAAAAGTGGAGCTGGCTGAAAAAATTATTCAGGCCAACGACCGCGAAGACTCCGAGGTGCTGTTCGATGTGGAAGTGTTAGAGGTGAATCGGACGGTCGATCAGCAGTACGGGCTGAGTTATCCGAAGCAGATCGGAGCTGGGCTCGTTCCTCCAGGATTTACAGGGACGATTGCCGGCGAACTTGCACAGCAGTTTACCTATCGCAATTTAGCCAGTCTGGGGCAGGATAGTTACCTGTTCAAGGTTCCCACGAATGTGCAATTGGATTTCTTTAAGCAGATCACGGATGCCAAAACGCTCGCCGCGCCGAAAGTGCGGGTGCTGAACAATAAGAAGGCCGAAGTGAACATCGGCGACAAGCAGCCGATTCTGTTGTCGACCACGAATGTGTTGCCGGGGCAGGCCGCGACCGGTGCGGTGCCGACGACCTCGACGGTGACCTCAATAGAATTCCGGGACACCGGCGTGAAGCTGACGGTGGAGCCCAATATTCATCTCGCGAATGAACTGTCTTTGAAGATGAAGATCGAGGTGATTCGCCTGGGCGATACCGTCCTGCTGCAGCAATCTCCACCGATCACGCAGTTTAAATTCGGCAACCGCTCGGCCGAGACCATGCTGAACGTGCGCGATGGGGAAACCATCATCCTGGGCGGGCTGCTGCAAGAAGAAGATCGTCGTACGAAGGTCACCATTCCATGGATCGGTGACATCCCGTATCTGGGCAATCTGCTGAGTTCGTTTAAGACTCAACGAGTCACGACGGAAGTGATTTTGACCATTACTCCGCATATCGTGAATGCACTGCGTCTCCCGGGACCCCAGGGACAGGCATTCTGGTCAGGAACTGAGTCCGTGTACTCCACCGCACCATTATTTGCCATGCAGCCGAAGCCGATCTCTGCTCGGGTCGCCGTGCCGGCGGTTTCAGGCACCACCAGTGACAAAACCGGGTCGAAGAAATCCAAACTGAGTGCGACGAGTTCGGATGTGGTCTCGCCTCGACTTCAACTGTCCATGCAACCTGCGGACGCCACGATTCAGATGGACAAAGAGATTCGTGTGGAGGTGTTGGCTACTCAGGCTCACGGGTTCGATACGGAAACGTTCACGCTGGAGTTTGATCCGAAGATTCTCGAGTTTCGAGATGCGACCCTCGGTGAAGTCTTGGGGACCGAGGCCGGCAAAGCTCCGGTGGCTGCGACTTCATCTTCAGCGGAGGGCATTGTCGAGCTGCGGCTGCATCGCTCTGCGACTGCCACCAAAGATGAAGGCCGCTTGCTGCGATTGACCTTCCTCGCGAAATCCCCGGGCGTCTCGCCGGTGCGGCTCCAGATGGCCAAACATCCCGGCCAAGACGTTCCGGAGGGAACCGGCGAAGCCTCAGGAGTGGTGAGAGTGCGGTGAAACAGTCCGGTGTGACGTTGCTCGAATTGCTCGTGACCCTGACGATTCTCACCATCCTTGCCTCGGTCGCGCTGCCGTTCACCAAGGTCTCCACCAAACGGACGAAGGAGATCGAGCTTCGGCAGAATCTCAGGGTGATTCGAGCCGCGATCGATGCATTCCACCTGGAATGGGCGCGGGAGGGTGACACTCTTATTGGGCCAGCCTGCGTCAAGAACCGGTTGAGTTGCAAGGACGTCACCGGCCCGTATGGATATCCCAAGTCGCTCGATGCCTTACTGGGAGTGAAACTTACCGGTGAACAAGCGACGGTGCGCGGGACGACGATCCGGCGCTACCTGCGCTCGATACCCTTGGATCCGATGACCGGCGCAGCCGATTGGCGCCTGCGTTGCTACCGGGACCCCGCCAGCGTGAAAGACTGGTGCGGAGAAGACATTTACGATGTTACGACTCAGAGTCAAGAACTGGCCTTGGATGGTACGAAATACCGAGACTGGTAAACACGCATGGGCGCTTTCGTCACCGCAAGGGTTCACCATTATCGAGTTGATGATTGTGGTGACGATTGTCGGAATTCTTGCCACGCTGGCGGTGCCTTCGTATCACGCGGCGATCATTAAAGCGAAAGAAGGGGCCTTGCGTCAGGATTTGTTCTCGTTACGCGATGTCATCGACCAACATCGTGCCGATAAGGGGAAGTATCCGGAGAGCATCCAGGCCTTAGTGTCTGCCGGGTATCTCCGGAGGGTCCCGACCGATCCGTTGACCGGGGCGACCACCTCGTGGCAGGAGATGGTCGATGAAGCTGAAGGCGGGATGGTCGATGTGTTTTCAGGCTCCGAACTGGTCGGAACCAATGGCGTACCCTACAACCAATGGTAAGGCGATGAACATCATGATACAGCCACATGTTCCTGCGCGACGGAAGGGCGTTGGGTTACGACTCGGGTGCTGGATAGCCGTATTGCTCGTCTGTGAATCCTGGGGAGGTTGTGCGCGGGTGACTCCCAATCAGGAGCCAACCCCGTCTGATCTACAAGTAGCGGCGGACTCTCTGAAGGTCGCAGTCCGCGAAGCGCAGCGCACGGCCGCTGAGTTACGGACGGAACTGGATGAGCAGAGAAAAGAACTGGCCGACGCGCAAGTGGCGCGGGCACAACTTCAGGGCATGCTGCGGGAAACTGAGCGGCGATTGACAGAGGCCCGTCAGATCATCGAATTGCAGCGTGAAGAGCTGACCTCAGCGCGCGACGAACGAGAACGGCTCGCCCAGGCAGTCCAGCCGTTCAACGGACACGTGAGGCCATCAGCTTCGACACCTCTATCGCGCAGCAAGAGTGTACCGTCACATCAACCTATCACGGTTCCGGCTTCCAGTGACGCGCAGGTGCGCCTCGAAGAGAGTGCCCCGGATCAGCAAGAAACGGCGCCCCCACAGCCCCTGCCGCTCGATCGCGAGGCCACATCAGACTCAGGTGTGTTCCAGACGGCAGCGCTTCGTAGTTCCCCGCTGTCCAAAGGCACAACGATGGGGAGAACCATCGTTGTGCAGGGCGGGGATACATTGTGGCGGCTCGCGCGCCAGTACAAGGTGAAGATAGACGCCCTGCGCTCGCTCAATGGGTTGTCCGGTGACCGAATCCTGGCTGGACGGAAGCTCCGTGTGCCCGAGTCGGGGCCGCAGCATGCGGCTGTGCAGCCGGCCACACTCGACATGCTAGTGCAATAGAGGCTGAAGATCATCGCGTGATGTGCCGAGCCGAATGAACTCATGGCTGTTTTCTCCTATAGAGCGGCTCGCGCGGATGGAACGACCTTCGAAGGCCACATCGAAGGCGATGACGAGCATGTCGTCCGCGCGAAGCTCGAGGCAGACGGCGTTCTGGTGTTTCGCCTGTCTCGAAGCGGGGCAGGGTTTGGCGTGCCGGGGCTGTCGGCTGGCCGCTGGGGAAAGCTTCCGCTCCAAGATTTTCTTGTGTTCAACCAAGAGCTGTTGGCCTTAATCAAGGCGGGGCTTCCGGTTCTGCGGGTGTGGGATCTCCTCATCGATCGCACCCAGCGTGCTCCGTTTCGCGAAGCACTCAAAGCCGTCCGGCAGGACATTCGCGGCGGGTCGTCGGCATCCGAAGCCTTGGCGAAGCATTCCACCTATTTTTCGGATCTGTATTTGGCCACCATTCGCGCAGGCGAACAATCAGGCAATTTGGCCGAGGTGTTGCAGCGGTACATTGCCTATTTAAAACTGATGATCAGCCTTCGCCAAAAGGTGACGAAGGCGTTAGCCTATCCGGGTTTTCTCGTCGTGGTCGGCATTGCGGTGGTCGGGTTTCTGCTGAGCTATGTCATGCCGACGTTTATCTCTGTGTATGGCGAATCGTCCGCCAATCTGCCGACGCCGACGCGATTGCTCATCTCCGCGATCCACATGGGAGAAGCGCAATTGATTCCTGTGGCCATCATCGTCATCGTGGCGATGGTCATGGGGCGCGCCTGGTATCAAACCTCGGCCGGACGCTTATCAGTGGACCGGAATCTGTTGCGGTTACCGTTACTCGGGACCATTCTCGTGGAGCACCATACGATCCAATTGACGCGGACGCTCGCCACGGTGCTGGCCGGCGGCACGCCGATCGTGGAAGCCCTGGAGATTGCGCGCGGGGCGGTCTCGAATCGCTTTGTGTCACGCGGACTGGTCTCCGCGGTCAACGAGATTCGCGAAGGCAGTACGCTGGCGGCCGCCATTGAGCGGCCCAAAATTTTGCCTAAGTTGGCCATCGAAATGCTGTCGGTCGGCGAGGAGACGGGCTCGCTTGAGCCCATGCTCAGAGATGTGGCGGAATTCTATGAGGGCGATCTCGATGTGCGGCTCAGCCAGTTGACGACCTGGATTGAGCCGGTCCTGCTGCTGGTCATGGGATTGCTCGTCGGCGGCATTGTCATCATCATGTATTTGCCGATTTTTCAGATGGCCGGAACGATTCA
>DAONAB010000022.1:6920-18159 GCA_035400805.1 Nitrospira sp.
CTCACCGGTTTCCGCGTGGATTCGGAGTTTTATCACACCATTTCCGTCAAGCTCATGCGCCGTCATCCGTTTGTGCCGCTGAAAGACGAGGCGGGAATCCTGACCATTGCGATTTCCGATCCTCAAAACCTGCTGGGGCTGGATGAACTGGAAATTTTGCTCAATCGCCCCTTGCACTATGTGGTGAGTTCAAAGAATGCCATCCAGGCTGCATTAGAGCGCAGCGAAGGATCGAGTCAGGCCTTGCGCGAGCTCGAAGCGGAGTACCGGTCGGTTCTCGTCAAGGAAGACGAACGGGGTGAAGAAGTCCTGACGGTGGACCATTTCGGCGAAGACCAAAGCCCCGTCGTCAAGCTGCTCGATACGATCATGCTCAGCGCCATGCAGCGGCGGGCGAGCGACATCCATATTGAAGCGACGGATCGCGCGACTACGGTCAAATTTCGTGTGGACGGCATTTTGGTCTCCGCCATGGATCCGTTGGATGTGAAGCTGCATCCGCCCCTGGTCTCTCGCCTGAAGGTCATGTCCGACTTGGACATTGCGGAGCGTCGGGTCCCGCAAGACGGCAGCTTCCGGATGCGTTTGGACCGGAAAACGGTCGACTTTCGTGTGTCGATTCTACCGAGTGTGTTTGGCGAATCCGTCGTGATCAGAATTTTGGACCGGGAGGCAATCACCACCGGCGTCTCCACCTTGCGGCTGGATCGGTTGGGGTTTAATCCCGAAGATCTCAAGCGGTTCCGGCGCGCGATTACGAGACCCTATGGCATGGTGCTCGTGACTGGTCCGACCGGAAGCGGGAAGACCACGACGCTCTATGCTGCCATCAGTGAAATGAACATTCAGGAAGACAAATTGATCACGATTGAAGATCCGGTGGAGTATCAGTTGCCGGGCGTCGTGCAAATCCCGGTGAACGAGAAGAAAGGCCTCACATTTGCTCGCGGGTTACGGTCCATTCTGCGTCACGATCCAGACAAGATCATGGTCGGAGAAATCCGGGATGCGGAGACCGCCCAGATTGCCATTCAATCGGCCCTCACCGGCCACTTGGTGTTGACCACGGTGCACGCCAACAACGTGTTCGATGTGATCGGCCGGTTCGCGTCGATGGGCATTGATTCCTATAACTTCCTTGCAGCGTTGACCTGCGTGTTGGCGCAACGGTTGATCCGGGTGATTTGTCCCGACTGTCGCCATCAGGTCACGCTCGATCAAGCGCTGGCCGAGGAGTCGGGTCTCGATTATGATGAATTCAAGACCTCACCGTTTTATGAAGGGAAGGGCTGCTCCGAGTGCCATGACACCGGGTATCGGGGCAGGAAGTGCATTACCGAATTTCTGGACCTGACGGACGAGATCAAGGAAATGATTCTGGCCGACCGGGCGTTGTCGGAAATCCGGTATCGCGCGGTCACGGACGGGATGATTACTCTGCGGCAGTCCGCGGTCAAAAAAGTGCTGGCCGGGGAGACGACGCTTCGTGAAATCAACCGCGTGACGTTCAGTGAAGAGCGCTAGACGATGTGGGATTGGATCACCAGTAGACCGCAGTATTGTTTGAAAATCGGGGCGCATGATCTCGCCTGGGCGGAGGTGCATCGCAACTGGCGCGGGCGCCCACGGTATCAGTGCGTCGTCTCGGCCTTGCCTGAGGGGATCCTCCGCCTGTCGCCGTTGGAACAGAACGTCGTGTCTCCTCATGAGTTGGAATCGCACATCCGCGCGATCGCCGGGTCGGCGACTACTCAGGCTCCAGGCCGTTCTTCTACCCCCGGAGTCCCCCGTGCCGCGACGGTGATTTTACCTGACCTGGCCGTGCGCTTGGCGGTTGTCCGCTTGCAGGACCTTCCCTGGAGTTCGGATGAGCGGGATGCCTTGGTGCGGTGGCGATTAGGGCAGGAGCAATTGCTGTCATTGAGCGGGGCCAAAGTCTTCTCCCAAGTGTTGTCCGAACCGGGCGTGTCTGGTGATGGTCCCTGTACCGTTCTTGCAGTGGTCGTGCAAGAAGCTGTGTTGGCGCAGTATGAAGCCGTGTGCGAAGCTGCCGGTCTCATCCCGCAGGAAGTGGATGTGGCAAGTTTACGTCTCTTCAACTTGTGGTCCCATGGAGCCTGGCGCACAGCGGGCGCAACCGCCGATTTCTTGTGGGTGAATGCCACAGACGGCGGGGTCACGGCGTTTATCTTTCACAAGGGCGTCCTTGTCTTTCTCCGATCCAAACTCCAGGGTGGAGTGGGTTCCGGCGGAGTGTGGCCGGCCGGCTCGGAGCAGCTGGGGATCAACCGGATTGTGCAGGAGTGTGCCGATTCGATTTACGCGTGTCAGCAGCAAACGCCGGAACTCGCGATCAGCCAGACCATCCTGATTGCGGACGAAGCCCTGGGACCTGCGTTGCGGCAGCAATTGGAAAAAGGATTGGGCGTGCCCGTGCAGGAATTGGATTGGGAGCGGGTGCAACAATTCGGCGGGGGGCCGATTGCGGGTCCCCGGACCAGTGCGGCCATGCCGGCGATTGCAGGGGTGGTCTAAACCATGATGTTGGATAATCTGGTATCGGTGCTTCGCGATGTGGCCTCGCGTATCGGTCAGCCGTCTGCGCGCAGCGGCGTGTTCGCGATTAATCTGAGCAGCCGCTATCGCTGGTATCTGGCGCCGGCACGGTTGCTGATCATGCTCTTGGCGGGAGTGATCGGCGTGGCCATCCTCTGGGATATTTCGCAGTCGTGGCTGGTGTGGCAGGACGTGCAGGCGCGAGAAGCGGCCTTACTGCAGGTGCAGGAGCGGGACAAAGAGTTGCTGAAAGAAGCGCAGCAGGAAGGCTTGGACCTTTCAGAAGCCGCGCTGCAGTTATTGCCGAAGGAGATCGAATTCGCCAACCATTTGATCGAGAAGCGAAGTTTCTCCTGGACCAGGTTTCTGACGGAATTGGAGCGTGCGATCCCGCAACGGATTGCCGTCAATAGCATCCGTCTTGATCCAGCCAATGCCACGATCATGCTGACTGGATCGGCGAGAGCGTTGGAAGATGTGACCACCTTGACGGTGATGTTCCAAGACCACCCTCAATTTAAGGATCCCGTGTTGGGCCAACACCGGGTGATGGGCAACGGTCTGGTCGAGTTCGACCTGACCTTGCGGTACCGGAATCGGAGCTCATGATGTTTCCAGGACTCGATCGGCTACAACTGACCTGGCGTCAACCCTATGCGCCCATCCTGCCCTGGCTGGCCTTCCTAGCTGTCTTGGGCATGGTGAGTTACGGAATTCATGCCCTGGTGTTGGGCGCCGCGGAAGAGGAACAAGTGAGGCTTGAAGCCGAGTCGGTCAAGGCGCGGCAGCAATTAAACCGGCATCGGGAAGCCAAGAAGGCAAAGGCGGATCTGCAGCGGGTGTGGGCCGTCCTGCCGTTGTTTCGAGATTTTGCACCGCTCGCCCTCGGCGTGACAGAAGAGGCCAAACGGGATCAGGTCACACTGCCGGCGCTCTCCTATAAAACCGAGAAGACGTCGGTTCCGGATGCCAGCAAGGCCGTCCTGCAAGGAACCGTGACCGGTCGGTATGAAGACTTGCGCCGCTTCCTCTACAATTTGGAGTCGGCCCAGGAGTTGTTGTTTATCGAGGATCTCAACCTCGTCCGCTCAGGGAACATTCAGGACCAGCAACTCACGTTCAATATTAGGATTTCGACCTATTTGCGCGGAGAGCATTTGCAATCTCCGACGCCCTGATACCCATGAATCGAGTCAGTAAAAATCAGGGGCTGCTGCTGCTGATCCTGGTCGTGCTGTGGATCGGATTGCTCATCTGGCAATTCGACCATTCCAACGAACCGGCACGAGTGCCATTGACGCATGTCAGTGGACAGCGGGCACCGACAAAAACGCCTCAAGTCGCCGCGGCTGGTGATCTGCAGGTTCATCTTGAGCGCTTGGCAGCCATCAAAGGGCAACGCGAAGCCACCTTTTCGACCCCGCGCAACATTTTCGCCAGTCTCCTGCCCCAGGTTGATCCTGTGGCGGTGCCGCCACCGGCTGCTCGTCGAGGCCGTTCACGCGGCTCTGCCAAGTCCGCCGCTCCTCCTGTTCGCGAGCCGCTTGAGGAGCCGCAGGAGCAAACGCCTCCGGAAGAAGAGCAGGAACCCGTGGCCGAAGGTCCGAAGGGGCCAACGCCTGAAGAGATCGAACGGCTGCGGATTGCGACCGAGCTCAATCAGTACCGCTATGTCGGGTTTATGGCCGTGGGGGGAGGGGCGCAGAAAAAGAAGAACATGGCAGTTGTGGTGAAGAATGACGAGATGCATGTCGTTCAGGTGGGAGAGGTGATTGGGGGGGACGTCCTGGTCAAAGATGTGTCGTTGAAGGAAATTACGCTGCAGGATGTCGGATCAAAAATCACCCAGGTCATTCCGGTTACAGATGATCCCGCCGCAGGGGGGCAACCCAACTAGGAGGGCGTCGGGTTGCGTGCTTCTCTCCAGAATACCCGCGGTATCACCTATCTGGCCTTGATGTTTTCGATCGTCTTGATCGGAATTTCCGTCTCGGCAGCGGCCCGTCAGTGGACAGTGATGGTTCAGCGCGAAAAAGAAGCCGACCTCATGGCCAAGGGCATCGAAATTCAAAACGCGCTGGCGCTGTACTCGGCCTCGATGAAAATCGGTCGTATCATGGCCACCGAAATCTATCCTCAGTCTCTCGCCGAATTGACGCGCACGCCCAAACCATTTTTGCGGAGAGTCTATCAGGATCCGATCAGTGGAGGAGACTGGGAGTACATGCGCGCGCCCACCGGAGGCATCATGGGGGTGCGCAGCAAAAGTAAAGTGAAACCGATCAAGGAGCGTGATTTTCCGCTGGCCGTTCGCCATTTCGAGGGACGCAAGACCTACCACGACTGGATGTTCCAGCACCCCAATCCGTCCTCGCAGTCCATGCTGATGCCACCGATGATGGGACTGGCCCCCGGGACCATGCCACCTCATCCGGGCGCACAAGGAGCCGTTCCTGGCGCCGGCGCTTCACAAGGCGCTCCCATGATGCCGGCACCTCCCCGGTAACCCTTGACCCGACTCCAAACCCCACAGTATCCTGTCACGCTATCGATTTTTCGCCTACGTTCACCATCTTGATCGGCGAATACCTTGGCCTAGGGCCTCGTGTATCGCCTAGCAGCAGGAACTCACGACATGGAACAAGACCTGACCGAATCCCCGGCCCCTGAGCTGGAAGCTCCCGTTGAAGTACTCTCTCCTGAAGACTATGTGATGGGCCTGGTGAAGAGCGCGAAGAAGGCAGCGGGTCGGCTCTCGGCCCTCCCGACGGCAGTGAAAAATCAAGCGTTGGAGGCCATGGCCGAGGGGCTTGAGGCGCACGAGGCGGAGCTGCTCGCTGAGAACGAAAAGGATCTCGAGCAATTCGACGCCACACCTGAGCGGAAGGCGCTGGGTGACCGGTTGCGGCTGACCGCAGAGCGTATTCGTGACATGGCTGCAGGAATTCGTGATGTCGCTCGCCTGCCGGATCCGTTGGGTGAGATGCCCAAGATGTGGACGCGGCCGAATGGGATGCAGGTCGGCCGGATGCGGGTTCCCCTCGGGGTCATCGGTATTATTTACGAGGCTCGTCCTAATGTGACGGCTGATTCGGCGGCCCTTTGTCTCAAGTCTGGAAACGTCTGCCTCCTGCGAGGCGGATCGGAAGCCTTGCATTCCAACACGGCGATCGCCAAAGTGTTGAGCGAGTCCGCGGAGAAGGCGGGTGTGCCGGCCGGCGCGATCACCTTCGTCGATCGTCCCGAGCGTGAGATCGTTCAGTTGTTGCTGAAGCAGGATCAGTATATCGACCTCATCATCCCCCGGGGCGGGGATTCCTTAATGAAGACCATCGCCGAACATGCCACGATCCCGGTGCTGAAGCATGATAAGGGCGTCTGCCATACCTATGTCGATGCGGATGCGGATCCGAAGGTGGCTGAACAGATCTGCCTCAATGCCAAGGTACAACGCCCCTCAACCTGCAATGCCATGGAGACTCTTTTAGTTCATCACAGCATCGCGCGGACATGGCTTCCGCACCTGATCAAACAGCTTACGGCGGCAAAGGTGGAAGTCCGCGGTTGCGCCAAGACCTGTCAGCTGTGTCCTGAGGTCAAACCGGCGGTGGAAGATGATTTCGGGCAAGAATTTCTCGATCTCATTCTTGCGGTCAAGGTTGTCAAGCATATGGACGAAGCGCTTGAGCACATCGCCGCATTCGGCTCCCGGCATACGGAAGCGATTGTCACCAAGGATTACTCCCGTGCCATGCGATTTCTGCGCGAAGTCGATGCCGGGGCCGTCCTGGTGAACGCATCGACCAGGCTCAATGATGGCTACCAGTTCGGTCTCGGAGCGGAAATCGGCATCAGCACATCCCGGCTGCATGCGCGAGGGCCAATGGGGCTGGAGGAATTGACCTGCTCCAAGTTCGTGGTGCTGGGGAGCGGGCAGATCCGCGAGTAAATGCCCGTGGATGCCTCCTTACAGGAGATACTGAGCCGCCCCGGTACGCTCACCTTTCCTTCCAATCTTGCTGATGCGCCGCGCTTGTCGACGTCCTCAGCATCCTTCCTCCGACTGCCAACCGGGCATCTCGTGGTCTATGGAAGTCATGGTCGTCGAATCCTGGCGACGGACCCGGAGGGGTATCCACTACATGAGTGCGAATGGGAATCGGTCGACGGCAAGCTGCGTCTCCTTCGAAGTCGGGTGCACCTGGACTGGGGGGCATGGGTTGGCCTGACTCCCGGTGGGCTGGTGAACACGATGACGCTGGATTTATCCCGGAAGCCGGGATGGCAGCGGCTCAGAGCCGACGATCTTCGAGGCATGGCGGCTCAGGCCATGCGCGTTCCGCTGGAGGAGGTCCGGTTTTTTTACAGTGATCAGGACATGACCATTGATGCGAAGGGCAGCGCCACGATCCGGCACCGCAAAGACGCGATTTACTATCTGCCTGACGGGACTTTCGATACCCAACAATTTATGGCATGCATGGGAGCCATGCATTGGGAACGCATCGATTTTCTGCCGGTCGTCGAGTTGTTTCTCTCGTTGCTCCCAGGCACTGGCTCCGCCCTCTTTGAATTGATCCGCGGGCTTTATGACGATCAGAATCGCGGACAGGCGAGTCCGCGGCCGTTGCGGTATCGTGGTATTCCGACCTATCCGTCAGAAGCTGCGTATCGACTATTCAGCAATTTCTTTTCTCCTCACTTGACCGGCGGCGGTGATCCGTTTCCGGTGTTCATGGATGCGCCGCGATCCCACCTGGTGACATGGACACCCGTGCCGGATCCACCGAGAAGACACGTCAATCTGACGCAGAAGTTATGCGTCACGATCCAAGGTCAGCGAATGCTGAAAGCAACCCGTTTGGACGATCCGGCAGGACTCTCCTATCAGCCCTTCGATCAGAGAGGACTCGCGCCCTGCCAGCGCGGATTGATGATCCGGCAGGGGCAGCTCCTATTGACCGAGGGGGACATGACGCGTGCGATCCCGTTACCGGACGACTGGGGGCGAGTCGACGGACCGGCTACGCCAGGCGCTCCCTTGCCCGCCCTTGAGTGGCAATCAGTGTTCGGCGGGAGTCCGCCGCAGGTCGATCCAAAAGCGGCGTTTGGCGCGGTGCTTCTGTATCCAAACGATGAGCAGGAAATCGGGGAATTGGCGACGCAGCCGTTTGTCTCCGACTACCTTCAAGATCTCATCGAACAGGATCGGCCATTGGCGGCGAAGGTGTCCCGTGCGGAACAGGTGCTGATTTCCGGATTCGATGCGGCCATCACCACGTGCTTCGCCGGCGACCGTTCGCGCGCATATACGGTGCGCTATGATCATGCGGCGTATGCTCAGCGCCAGGCGCAGATGTGGTGGAATCTCCTGGCACGCGCCCAGCGACTGGAGTGGCTTACCCGTGTGCGCATGCGGCCCCATGGAGCAGGGGAGGAGGGGAGCGAGTTCTACGACCTGGTATACGAATGGACGCCATTCAATCTGTATGACAAGCCGGAGGCGATCAGCCACCGGGTGCAACAATTGGCTCGCCATCTGTCGCCTGGGGCCTTAGCGTTCATCGTCGGTCCGCCGGCCGTGGCAGATATGTGCAGAACAGCCGGCGTACATCTGCAGGCGATCACCCCGGTGGCCTCGTTGCCTACGTTCCGGATGCACCAAAGCGTGCTGCCTCGTGCGCAGCTCAAGCCTGGCATCATGCTGTACCAGATCGTTGGTCCCTCAATCGATGGCCTCATTTCGGATGCCCGCTCAAGGAGTAAAGGTTAGCAACGAAACGAGGATGACCCCTGGGATTTGAATGACAGACTCCTCGAGGTTCCTGTTACAATTCACAAACGGTTCACGCAGAAGATTGCAAAGAGCCTGGACCGGTTGAGACAAGGAGCGCAGATCATATGGCATTTCCCAACAGCATGAAGGCTTCCGGAAGCGGCCGCGGTGTGTCGTCCGCGCATCGCTACACGGGTCTTGGCGGGCGGCTGAAATATAGTGAGGGGTTTTCATTCATTGAGGTCATGATCGTCGTGGTGATTCTGGCGATCCTCGCGACGCTGCTGATCCCCCGGGTAATGGGTCGGACGGAAGATGCCAAGCGGGCGGCCGCCAAGGCGCAAATCTCCAATATTGAAAGCGCCCTCCAGCTCTACAAACTCGATAATGGCAATATTCCCTCGACCGAGCAGGGATTGAAAGCCCTTGTCGAGCGGCCGTCATCCGGTCCTGCCGCTCCCAATTGGAAGGCGGGGGGGTATCTCCCGAAGGTGCCCTCTGATCCTTGGGGATTTCCATACAAGTACACGGCTCCTGCTACCCAAGGCGGCGGCGAGTTCGAAGTCATTTCTTTTGGTGCAGATGGTACTCCCGGCGGCGACGGCAAAAATGCCGATATTGTCAGTTGGGATCTGGACCGCAACTAGCTGTTGGCGCCACGCCTGCCTAAGTTCCTCGAAATTCACAGGATTCCTCCCACCTCATTGCGTGAGGCCTTTCATGCCGACTTAAGGTCCTGCGCCTCTCAACCGATGAGGAGAAGAGACGAACTCTGCCGGGAGGAGGGCCTCATGCGACGCGTGTTGTTTGTCGACGATGCGCCGGAAATTCTCAAACATTTGCAGCGGACGTTGGCCCCGATGCAATCCGAATGGACGATGGAGTTTTTCTCCTCCGCTAAGAGCGCGTTGGCTGCGATGAGTGAATGTCCCTGTGATGTCGTGATTTCCGACATGACGATGCCCGGGATGGACGGCGCACAATTTCTCACGGAGGTGCGCAAGGTCTGTCCACACACGATCCGGATTATTCTCTCCGGTGATCAGAGTCCAGTGAACTATCTACGATCGGCCTCCGTGGCGCATCGGTTTCTCCAAAAGCCAGTGGACGTGGAGGCCTTGAAGGCGACGATTGAGCAAGCTGAGGCCTTACGCGTGGTGTTGGCCAATCCCACGCTGCGGACGCTGGTCAGTGAAATCAAGTCTCTGCCGAGTCTGCCTTCGATCTATCAGGATCTCATGCAGGAGATGCAGAGCCCGCAGGCGTCGCTGAAAAAAGCGTCCCGCATCGTGGCGAAGGATCTCGGCATGGTCACGAAAATCCTGCAGCTGGTCAACTCGGCATTTTTTGGTCTCCGCACGCATGTGTCCGATCCCGAGCAAGCGGTGGCGCTGCTGGGATTTGAGACGATCAAATCACTGGTGCTCTCCAGCCAAGTCTTCGCACAATTTGACCAGGCCCGATTGCCTGGATTTTCACTGGAAGCCCTGTGGCGACACGCCATGCTGACGGCAAGCTGTGCTCGTCGGATCGCCAAGGAGGCTGGTGCAAGCCAGGCGGTGATCGACGAAGCGTTTACCGCTGCGCTGCTGCATGACGTTGGTGTGCTGGTGCTGGCGGCGAACAAGCCTGATGACTACGCACGGGTGCTTGAACTGATGCGTGTCGGGCCGATGCCGGATTGGGCGGCCGAGCGAGACATATTCGGAGCCGACCATGCGCATGTGGGCGCATATTTGCTGGGCATTTGGGGGCTCGGCGACGGAATTGTCGAGGCAGTGGCGTTCCATCAGCACCCCGGCGACTATAAGGCGTCCGGTTTTCAGGCTGTGACCGCTGTGCACGTGGCCAATGCGTTCGCCGAGGCACAAGCCAGCACTCATGACGGCACGAGTGATGTACTCAGCGTGGATCAGAACTACCTGACGCGAGAAAACCTTCTTGCCTCCATTCCCCAGTGGCGCGAGCTCTGCGCTGCTGCCTGACCTTCCTCTGTCGGCTTGACCCTCGCTCGTATCCGCAGTACAACCACATGCTCGGTCAACAGTGTGGACGAGGAAGCATGATCTACCCTCTGACATTCAACGTTCTTCGCCTCACCATGGTATCGACCTATGCGCTGCTGCTGTTCTGCGTGACCTCGAGCCAGGCCGGCACCATCATGGTCGATCTTGGTGTAGAGCAAGGACCGATGAACCATCGGGCGAACGGGTATCTGGTAAGCATCGAGCCCGACGAGCCGAGCATGGAACTGATCCTCCCACTGAAGCCGACCAGTTTTCGAGGCAATGCCGGGTACGTCTTGAAGAATTATGACCGGCTCAAGCAGGCAGGGGTGACGGAGTTTCAATTGACCCTTGGATTGGTGTTCGAGGATCTCCACCTTCAAATTTTTGACATCAACCACATCGGGTTGGAGGGAAATTACGCGCCATGGTTGGCGCATGTGGATCGGATCATTGATCAGGTGATGGAACGTCAGCTGGCGGTTCTGTGGGATATCTATAATGAACCGGATTTGGCCGCGCTTCCCATCAATGACAACGAACGGCTCAAAGAAGGCTGGCGGTTAGCGTACCAACGCATCAAACAGCGGATTCCTGGCGCGCACATCGTGGGCCCAAGTGTCAGCCGTTACCGATTACTGAAGCCTTTTCTGGAATGGAGTCACACGCAGAACGTGTTTCCTGACGTCGTGGCGTACCATGAGTATGACGACCCTTCGAATGCTCTTGCGATTGTGGCGGATCTGCGCAGATACCTACAAGAACGAGGTCTCGCCAGACCGATTTCTGTGAATGAAATTCTCGGGCAGGAAACATGGACGCTTGCAGGATATACCGTGGGTGTCCTTGCAGCGTACGAGCGAGCGAATATCATGAGCGCGATGCGATCCTGCTGGCCCGA
>DAONAB010000023.1:0-4491 GCA_035400805.1 Nitrospira sp.
AGAGGCTCGCCGAGCTTGAAATGTGGCAATCGCGCTTGAGCGATGACGTTTCGCGCGCGCGCTTTCAATGCGAAATGCTCGAGGCAACGCTTTGCGCGCAACGTCAAGAAATTTCGCAAATCAGCCTTGTCGCACAGCAGCTCATCGCAGATCATCAACGCACTAACGCCGCGCCCGCGCCCACAAGTTTTTCCGCGCTGCGCAGCTACCGCTAACCACGACACATCACGAAAAGTACACATGACCGCGATACCACCACCCGATTGGAGCGTTCAAGGCGCGCGTAAAGACCGACAAAGCGTCACCCACGACGGGCAGCCATTCGCACGCGCGTTGATCGACGGCGTCGTCGCGCGTGAAATGCCGAACATGATGAAGGGCAACGGCGTATTGACCGAAATTTTTCGTGCGGATTGGTTTGAGAATCCACGTCCGTTAGCGCAAGTGTTCCAGTCGATTATTTTCCCAGGTGGGATTTCGGCGTGGCATGCGCATGCGCTGACCACCGATCAATTGTTTGCTGCGTGCGGGTCGGTTCATATCGTGCTCACTCCCCTCGCGGACATCCCGCACGACCAAACGAAACTGATTGCCGGCATGGTGGCCTTTGCGCAGGCGATTACGGTGACGCCCCAACACCTCGACACTGAGCAGGCGCTCGTCGGTCGGCAACGCCGCGACCGCCTCAGCCTTCACGCCCTGCAAAGACAACATCTGCGTCGTCACCGCCTGCGCGTCCTTGAGACCGGCGACACCGATCGTCTGCGCCTTCACATGGAGTTGCGACGAGAGTCGCAGCACGAGATCGGGGGTAGATAAACCCCGCTTGGTAATTTTGATGTACAAATGCTCTCCGTCTCCGCAGGGCAGATAGAGGGGGCGCTCGTCCACGAAAAAGTCTTCCGGCGTGCTACGAATACGTCCACCAAGAGCGGGGACGGACGCCGTCAAATAGGGCACCGTATCATCGAGCCAGGAGGGTGTCGGCATGAGTTTCCTTTGTCATTCCTGAAAGATTACACTTCACGTCATTTGGATGGGCACGGTGACCACCCGTGTTATACTGCGTTCAGATAGTCTCCGCCGCCAACCATCCTGCTGGACGCGATCTCCATGCGTAGAGGCTTTGTTCATACCAGCTGTGCGATGTTGACGTTCTTCTGCGCAGTCACGGGCACACAGGTCTCTTCAGCGACGGCGGCCGCCCGGGCAATCGGGATCGACGTCTTTGCCCAGCTGACCCAACACATCAAAAGCCAGGCTGACACCGACAAACAGGCCTTTGCGATTGCCAGTCAATGCATGAACCTGTTTTACAAACAGCAACGACACAAGCCCGCCCCGCCCGCCGTCCAACAGATCGCCTGGGTTCCCTCGGAATCCTCTGCGTTCCCTGCCGCGGACTCAGAGGACCAGGAAGCGGATTGCCGTAAGCGGTATCCCGACGGTCTCGATGCGGTGCGCAAAGATTTTCAACGCACTCAGGCGCTGCTCTCTCTCAGCCTGACCTTCTACGAATTCGCTCTGGTCGGCGACGGAGATGATAATTCGTTATACAGCGCCCGCGAACTCCACGACATCCTTGTGGCGCTAGACCTCGCCGCCGAACCATCCCTGGGAGCCGCCGCCCATCTGCGTTCGCTGACGGCACAATTCGATGTCCTCCATGAAGCCCGTGGCATGGAAGCGCTCATGACCGGTATGGGCAAACTCTACGATCAAGGCTATCGGGTCACCACCGCAGACAAAGCGCACCTGAATCGAGTGATGGAATGATCGCCACGGTGATGCGATGGCAGGAGCTGGCGCGCGTCTGGATCGGCCATTGGCTCAGTCACCCGTTTCACCATCTCTTCAATCTGATACCAGGCGTGGAGGTCGGATTATCGACCACGACCATGACCCGGCTGCCCCTCACCCATGCGCCCCTGGCCGGTCGACGCGCCGTACAGTTGAGCGATTTGCATCTGGACCGTTACCGCCCCCGTCACCGCACCTTGATTCGCGCGGTGGCGGAGCTGAAGCCGGATTGGATCTTCATCACCGGCGATCTGGTCAACGTTCGGGATGGACTCCCTCATCTGCTGCGCTTTCTCACCGAACTGCGCCGACTGGCCCCCGTCTACGTCACCCTCGGAAACCATGATCACTATAGCGGCATCCGTGTCGATGAGTTTGCCGAGCAATTCGACCGCCGGAAGGTGACCTTGCTGGTCAACCAAGTCACATTCATTCGGGGCACCGAGGGCGAACTCGCCATTGTCGGCCTGGATGACCCGTCACTTCATCGCGCGGACCTTCACTGTATTCCTTCATCCCAGCCGGGGCGATTCACCCTGGTGCTGGCGCACGCGCCGAATATCCTGGATCAACTGACGCCCGAGCAGCACACCGATCTCACGATCTGCGGCCATAGCCATGCCGGCCAATGGCGCATTCCCGGCATCCCGACCTTCTGGCTGCCGCCCGGGTGTCACGGACGGACGCACGGCATGTATGAGAAGGGCGGGCACCGTCTGTATGTCAATCGCGGCATCGGGTGGTCCGTCCTTCCCATGCGACTGAATTGCACACCCGAAATCGTGCTGCTCGAATGGGCGGCGTAACCCATCGACTGCCCGTCCCGCCTTCCTACAATCTCAACGAATACGCTCCAAGGCTTCACGCGCCCGGCTCCGCACGGTTTGATCCCAATCTTCCTTGCTGACATAGGCCAGCTTGTCTTTGGCCACAGCGGCTCGCAACCGACCGAGGCCCAACGCGGCACTGGAACGCACATAGGCATGGTCATCTTCCAACGCCGCCAGAAGATGGGGCACGACCGTGTCATCACCGATCACGCCTAGGTGGCTGGCCGCCATGCCTCGCACCTGATGTTGCTTGTCACCCAGCGCGCGCTTGAGCGTCGTGAGAAATAGCTCCTGAAAGCGCGGAGCAATCGCCTCAAGGCCCGCGCGCTGGTACTCATTCAGTTCGATCACCGCAAACGCCAGCTGCAGTCGTTTATCCGCGGAGGTCTGACTCTCGAACAAGCTGATCAGGCGGGCACGCTGCTGATTTCGCTTGCGGCGCCTGCGAATCTTTCCGGCCAGCACCCATACTACCGCCAATACCGCGAGGACCAATGCCGCCAGCGGAATGGCTTGATCGATGATCAGATCCTGCATGTCCGGCGAGAGGCGCTTCCATACCCAGACTCCGGACACAACAAGGCCCAGCAGGAGAAACACGGCAGTCAGATTGGCTTGACCGGATTGCGAGTGACGAGGCATGGCAGGCGACATGATAGGGGGGCGGTCCGTGCGGCGTCAACGCACGCCGCGTGAGCGACTCTTGACAGCTACCCTCACGGATGACTAGTCTCGCCCGCGATGGACCTCCCCGACCTGAAAGACGATCCTCACCTGAAAGTGCTCCGTCCCCTGGTCGAGACCTATCTCGCATTTTGGCGCACAGATAGCCGCCATGTGCGCTCCCTGCGGCTCACGCCGTCGCAATTCGACGTGATCGCCACCCTTGGCGACACGAAAGGACTGACCTGCGCAGAACTCTCCACCGCCACCCTGGTGACCAAAGGCACGCTGACCGGCGTGCTGGATCGACTGGAGGCCAAGGGACTGATTCGTCGAACCCCGGTGGCCGACGATCGGCGAAGCACCCGTATCTGCTTGACCGCCAAAGGCAACAAGCTGTTCCAGACGACCTTCGCCGCCCACATTGCGTTCCTTCGTCCCTTCTTTCAACGCGCGCTTTCGGCAGCCGAAGCCGATCAATTGCGCACCCTGCTCTTGCGTCTCCATCAGAGTTTTCAGGAGCACCCGGGCGCATGATCCGCCTCACGGTGCTGGGCTCGGGCACGAATGTTCACCCCACACGCGCGGCAGCCGGATACCTGATTCAAACCGATCAGACATTCCTCCTGGATTTCGGACCGCGCACCCTCTCCAATCTGATTAAAAGCGGAGTCGATCGCCACAGCATCACGCACATTCTCTTTTCCCATTTCCATGCGGACCATTTCGCCGACTTTATTCCGTTCTTCTTTGATGCGGTGATCTTCTGCAAATACCAGGGCGGGACCAGACCGCCGCTGACGCTCATTGGTCCACGTGGCACGGCCACCCTGATGCGGGCCATGATGACGACCTTCCCGAGTTTCGATCGCGCACCCTTCCGGGTCACCATTCGCGAAGTGTCCGATCGCAGCTTCCGGATCGGCGAGACGCGCATCACACCCGCCACCGTCACCCATGCGCCCAAGCTGCATTGCGTGGGATACCGGATCGACTATCAGGATCGCGTGGTGAGCTATTCAGGAGATTCTCAATATTGCGAGAGCCTGGTGCGGCTCTGCTATGAGGCTGATTTCGCCGTTCTCGACTGCTCGTTTCCCGAGAACCGGCCTGGCGCCGGTCACTTACATGCGGGCCAATGCGGCCGCGTGGCGCAGGAAGCCGGGGTCAACCAGCTGATTCTCTCTCATTTTTATCC
>DAONAB010000023.1:4591-17829 GCA_035400805.1 Nitrospira sp.
AGCCCCTCTTCGCGCTGTTCACAACCCAGAATTTCCACGAACCGCGGCAAGCGATTCTGTTTCAGCGGCTCATCCAGCTTGTTGTAGATGGCGAGGAGATTTTTGATCATGCGAGCCAGAATGGCTCGGGTCGGACTTTTCTGCAGGAAACGATCTTCAAAGCCGTAGCCGGCTTCGGTCAGGAAGCGCGCACAGTTTTTTTCTGTGAGCAGCGCACCGCCGTTGAAACAATCGATGAAAATTTTGTACCGGTCTGAATCGAACTTCACCAGGAAGTGGCCGGGCATCCCGATACCGTGCACCGGCAACTGCAACCGCCGGCCGATCAGCAGATAGACAGTCGAGAGGCTGATTGGAATGCCGGTCCGGCGGTCGATGACGCAATTCAGATAACTGTTTTCGACCTCATAATAGTTTTTGGTGTTCCCTTTGAATCCGGCTTCTGTAAACAGGTAGCGATTGAGCGCCTTGACCGTCTCTTCACCGGATACACGGGACCCGATCTGTTCCCGGACATCCTGCGCCATACGATCCAGTTGCTGCCGGTATGCCTGCACATCCAGCGTGGGATACGCGTACCGTGCGAGGATGAACGCGCCGGTTTCCAGATCAACCTGATCATCAGGAAACGCGATCAGATCGCGGAGCTCTTCTTCCAACCTCGTGCCGCGGATTTCCTCCAAGACGGTGACAATGCGATCCGCCATTTCCGGCTGTTCGATTTCCGCCTCCTGAAGCAGCGGAACCGCGCAGTCGCCGAAATCAATCAGCTTCCCGCTGATCGTTTTCACAATCCGCTCATCCTCGTCACCGAGGAGCCGGATCAAGGCGCGGATTTGGCTTTCGTTCACGAACATAGAAGATCCTTGCTGCGTACCCGTACTCACCCGATCGCCCGCCGGAAGGCCCGAGCGCCACCATAGAGACAGAGCGCATCGAACAACACCATCACGCCAATCACCATACCCACATGAGGCAACGCCTCGGCCCATCCCTGAAGAATGAGCGGCCGGACGGCATCAATGGCCCAGGTCATCGGATTGAACTGGGCGAGAAACCCCATCCAACCCGGCATAGCGGCCAGGGGCACTAACGCGGAGCTCAAGAAAATCATGGGCAGCGAAAGGAAGCCGAGCACGGAAAAGAAGTCGCCGTGGCTTTTGACGGAAAAGGCCATGGCCATCGAGATGGCCGTTAAGCCCACTCCGAACATCATCCCGATGAGCAAAATCGTCGCCACGCCTGCCAGGCCGGTGACCGGGTGCACCCCGAACAACCAGGCCACCGCCAGTATGACTAGCACCTGGAGCGACGTGATGGTCGTCACAAAAATGAACCGGCTCAGAATGACCGAGGTTCGGTGAATCGGCGTAGACATCAGGCGTTCCAGGAATCCGTTCTCCTTATCGAAGAGGAGATCGACGCCACCGGCCAACCCGTTATTGAGTACCGTCATGACTACGACGCCGGCGGTCAGAAAACTGATGTAACTCGACGACTGCGTCACCTGCATGTCCGCCGCGCGTTGAAATAGGTTCCCGAAGAAGATCAGCCAGAACAGCATCGGCTGCACGAGCGTAAACAGCATGCTGAACTTTTCCCGGCTCAGCCGCCGCACCCAGCGCATCGTCAATGCCCGAATCTCTTGCGAATATTCTTTCATACCCAGGTCTGCTTGCTCCTCGGCGACAGTTATGACTCCTCGGCCTTCGGCTGATCGTCCTTGATGGATCGCCCAGTGTGGGCAATAAACACATCATCCAACCGTGGTCGATGGTAATCAATAAACTCCAGCTGGCACGCCAGGCGATTTGCCGCTTCCAGGATGGCCGGCAAGGCTTTTTCCGGAGAATCCACGCGAATGTCCAGTCCATTCGATGTGGTGGTGACGGCGCGAATGGCCGGGAGATCCCTGATGGCAGCCGCCAGCTTCTCCACGCGATCATGCTCACGCACCGTCAGCGACACGAGATCTCCCCCTAATCCAACTTTCAGTTCGTTGGGAGCGCCCAGCGCTTTGATCCGGCCCCCGTCGATGATGGCGATCCGGTCACAGAGTTGATCGGCCTCATCCAGATAATTGGTCGTCATGACCACGGTAATCCCGCGCTCCCGCATGGCCCGCACATGGTCCCAGATGCGCAAACGACTTTGTACGTCCAGCCCCAGCGTGGGCTCGTCCAGAAAAAGGACTCTGGGATCGGGCAATAACCCGCAGGCAATGTCCAGCTTCCGCTTCATGCCGCCGGAGTAGGTCTTCGCGGGACGGTCCGCCTGCTGCTCCAGTTCAACCAACTTTAACAGCTGGGGGATTCGTTTGGCGGCATCGTCCGCCGAGAGATGGTAGAGATCGGCCAGGAGTTCGAGATGTTCCCGGCCCGTCAGAAACCGGTCGATCGCCCGCTCCTGCGGCACATAGCCGATGGTCTGCCGGACGCGGTCCGCATCCTTCACCGAATCCAGACCGAATATACTGGCCGATCCTGAAGTGGGATTGAGCAGGGTGATCAAAATACGCAGCGTGGTACTTTTGCCTGCACCGTTCGGTCCGAGCAGACCGAAAATTTCTCCGGTGTACACCTGAAACGACAGGTCCTCGACCGCCCGCACCTTGTCGTACGTCTTCCCGAGGTGGGACACGTCAATAGCGACCGGCCTCGACATCAGCCCCATCCTCCGGCACCTCGCCGCTCCGCGAGCTTGAACTGAATCAAATCACTCAAGCGGCGCGCCTGCTGCGGGACATGATCGGCTTCCAGAAGGAACTGTTTCTCCAGCGGCGTACAGTCGAGATAGGTCGAAAGGGAATTCACAAATACCTCGTCGCTGACATCGGGCCGGATCAAACTGTGCAGCGGGGAGGCCTCCTCATCGGCCTTCAGATATTCATCGAGCACCCCCATCAGGTACCGGCGCAAGGCCTGGTCCAGGGAGAGCGACCCGTCGCGCGGCTTCAATGTGATGCGGGCTTCGCGATAACTTTTCTCAAAGAATTCTTCGTGAATTTCGTAACGCTCAAGGCCTTGCAGGAGGATATTGGAACGGCCATCGGGAAGCAGTTGGACGCTCGCCAATCGCCCGACGCAGCCGATGGAAAAAATCGGAGGATTGCCCTCGTACTGTTCCTCCCAGCCTTCCTTCAATAACGCCATGCCGATGCATTGCCCTGCCGCCGCCGCATCCGCTACCATCTGGCGGTATCGGGGCTCGAACACATGGAGCGGGAGATACGTCTTGGGAAAGAAGACGACGTTCGGGAGGGGAAATAAGGGAATGCGTTCCGGGACAGGAAAGGGCTGGACCTTTCCCGACAACTCCCGATTCGACGGCTCGCGTTCAGGCTCAGGAAACATGGCTCACGATAGCTGATGCTTTGCAAAATTGTCAACGCTGCCACCGTGCCGACTCACGTGACCAACCATCACAAAACATGCATGGATACTGGCGTTTGATCGACTGTCTACTCAAAAAGACAGTGGATTCAGGAGAGACCGGGAGCAGTGGCCTGCAGGACTGGTCACAGATCTTTTCATGAACACATTACGTCTCGCAGGTGCGATGGCCCTTCTGCTTGTGGCAGGACTGCCCGTCTTCACCACACAGGTCGTTGCGACCGACAAGACCCCTCACACCTTCGACATGGCCGCACCGGGCTATCAGTATCGCTTTCCCCGCGATCATGGCGCACACGAGCGGTTCCGGACGGAATGGTGGTATTACACCGGCCACGTCACCGCGGCCGACGGCCGTCGATTCGGCTTTGAACTCACGTTTTTTCGCCGAGGCATTCCGCCTGATCAGATTCAGACCCTGCCGTCCAAGTGGTCTATTCAGCAACTCTATCTGGCCCATTTCGCCCTGACCGACCTCAATTCCGGGCGATTCTATTATGCCGACAAGGTCAGTCGCGAAGGACTCGGCAAGGCCGGCGCAGAGACAGACCGGTTGCACGTGTGGGTGGACCGCTGGTCCCTGGAGATGGCTGCTCCCACAGCACCAAGCCACCAGCTTCAGGCCGCAACCGACAGCGTGGCGATCACTCTCACGGTCGTTCCGGAAAAACCGCCGGTCATACATGGGCGGGACGGCATCAGCCGAAAAGGCGCCGATCCCGGACAGGCCTCACACTATTATTCCCTCACTCGCCTCGCGACCGAAGGGCAGATTCGAATCGGCACCGAAACCTTTGCCGTCACCGGTCTCAGTTGGATGGATCATGAATTCGGCTCTGCCGATCTGGGGCAGAATGTGGTGGGATGGGATTGGTTCAGCCTTCAGTTGAGCGACTCCACGGAACTCATGTGGTATTCCCTGCGACGTGCCGACGGATCGAGCGACCCGGTCTCGAGCGGCACGCTGGTCCTGGCGGACGGACGCGTACAGACGCTCGACGCGCAGCACCTCAGCATCGAACCCCTGGCCTACTGGACCAGTCCGCGATCCAAAGGACGGTACCCGCAACGATGGCGACTGACCGCGCCCGCCCTGGGAATGGATTTGACCGTGGAGTCGCTGCTCGCAGACCAGGAATTGGATACGTCCCGCAGCACCCGGGTCACCTATTGGGAAGGGGCCGTGTCGGCCTCCGGGCAGGCGCGAGGGGCATCCGTGACCGGACGAGGCTATGTCGAAATGACCGGATACGCCGAACGGTTTCGTCCGAAGCTCTGACGCTCCAACCCGCCCGGACGATGTCTCACCTTGACTCAACCGCGACGCTGTGATTAGGTCTGCGACCACTGTGATGTCCTTACGCACCTGCATGGCAACCCTGTTCCGGCTGTCGGTATGTCTGGTCGGCCTGTTCCTTCTGGCCTGCGGCAACCGTGAATCGGCCGTGGTCTCGATCGCGCTCCATCCGTCGAACCCCAACATTGTGTATGTGGCCACGAACGACGCCGTGCATAAAACGCGAGACGGCGGGGGAACGTGGGAACAGTTTCCGGCGTTCACCGCGCGCCGCGTCACCACCCTGGCGATCGACCCGAAGCTCCCTGCCACTGTGTATGCCGGCACCATGGGCGATGCCATTTACAAAAGCCCCGATGGCGGCCAGCATTGGCTTCCCCACAATGTTGGCCTCAAAGAACACGTCTCGTTCATCAATGAAATCATTTTCCATCCCGACAACACCGAACTCCTCTACCTCGCCACGACCGTCGGGGCCTTCATCTCCAAAAACGGGGGACGGGAATGGGAAGAACGCATGGCCGGGATGAAGGAAGTGCACATCGTGACCTGCATCACCATGGATCACCAGCATCCCCGCGTGCTGTATGCGGGAACGACGGGCGGCACCTATCGCAGTGAAGATGGCGGCACGAGCTGGCAGAAAAAGAATAACGGGCTCATTCCCGACGAGGTCTTAAACGCCGCCATGGCCCTGGGCGTCAACGTGCTGGCCGTTGATCCGCGAAATTCCGAGGTAGTCTATGCCGCCACCACCAAGGGCCTGTTTCGATCCGTCAATCGTGGAGAGTATTGGGAACAGATCGGGCAAGGCTTATCGAACCAATTCATCAGCACCCTGGCGCTGCATCCCACGGATGCGAATATTTTCTACATCGGTGGCCCGGACGGCGTGAGAAAGACCATCGATGGCGGAAAAACCTGGCAGCCGCGCAACGAGGGGCTCACGACGACCAATATCCGCACGATCAGCCTCAGTCCAAGTGATCCTCAGCTGCTGTATCTCGGCACCAACGGGAGCGGGTTGTACCGATCGACCGACGGGGGCCAACAGTGGGCGCCGGTTCCTCTGACCGGGCCAACCCGCACCGCACCCGCGCCATAACCAAGCGCACGAGAGTATCGATGCCAACGCTCCTGCTGATCCGACATGGAGAAACCGACTGGAATCGATCGGGACAGGTGATGGGCAATCAGCCCATCCCCCTGAACCAGACCGGTGAACAACAAGCCCGCGCCTGCGCCGAGATGCTGGCGCATACCCCCATCGCAGGCATTGTGACCAGCCCTGTCTTGCGGGCAGTGCAAACCGCCCACATCGTCGGTCGGACCCATGCTGCCCCGGTGCATCATGCTCCGGGGTTAAGCGAGATCGGCGTAGGCGACTGGATCAATCGGTACTGGAAGGACTTGGGGGAGGATCCGGCCAAGCGCGACTGGTATGCCCAGCCTGATCGAGCCAGGCCATCAGGCGGTGAAACGCTCCGGGAAGTCCAACAGCGTGCCGTCGCAGCAGTCGAAGAGGCACTGCAAGTCGCGCAGGACGGCCCGTATGTATTTGTGTCCCATGGCGACGTCATTCGAGCGCTGCTGGCCCATTATCTCCAACTGGACCTGCATACGCTCCGCCAGGCGCGCATCGACCACGCAGGGGTCAGCGGCGTCGAAGTGACCGACGCCGCCACCCACCTGCTGTTCCTGAACCATCGACCCGGCCTCCACAGGCTGGCCTGAACCACCCATCAAACCTCTACTGGTGGGCCGCGGTGCCCTCGCTGCCTTTTCCATAGTAGCGACTGCCATACCGCTTCAGCTCTTCAGATAAGGCAGTCCATTCCTCGGCCGTCAATAAGGCTTTCATCTTGAACCGGAGGCCTAAGATCTTTGCGGAGGAGCGCATCCGGCTGTTATGCAATTCGTCGAGGATCTTCGTGAACTCCTCGGGTGCAGCCGAATAGTTCGCATTCAATTCATAGAGCGCGCGATGAAACTGGCGATGTTGTTCCCGAGCCGACTTGATCTCGGTGATCATCTCTCCCATCACCACGTTCACCTGCTTGACGGTCTCCGGATTCTTCACATGTTTTTCCACCAGACCGCTCACGTCCTGAGACGCCTTGCCCCAGTAATAGTCTCCTTTGGCCTGCGCATAACTGCCATGGTGATGGGAACAACCGGTCAGTCCGGTGATCAGCACGCCGACGAGAAGACACAGGGATCGAACGTTCATCTCAACCTCCATTGAAAAAAATGCCTACCTCGCATGAAAACGCGTTGCGCCGCAGCTCCTTCCTCCCGTAAGCTTTCCGGACCACCTGACAGGGCAAGGAGCACGGGCATGGGCGAACAGAAGGGATCTCAACGCGGAACCGGGCCGGTCGAAACACTCCGGGATGAATTCCGTGGACACCTCGACATTTTTTACAGCCGCCTCAAGCTGGCCGCTCCCTACGACAGCGTCGAAAAGGCCTTGGGCACCCTCACCGCCACCCTCAAAGCCCTGCCGCCGGAAGAACTGCAACGGGTGGCTATGGACCAGGCGCAGCGCTGGGCGCATTTTCGACAGGCGTTCGTCGAATCGGGCCTGATCCAGAAACATCGCGGGATTATTGCGGGCCTGGCACGATCCGGTGCTTCACTAGAGCTGCCTCCCGAATTCAATCATCTGCTCGATCTGTATCGCACCAAATCCTAGAGCGCCTGTTCAGGAAGGTGGGCCGGACTCCGTCGCCCCTCTGGATGAATCATGGACGCGGGGCCGCCGCTCCATTGGCCATCGCCACGTCTCTCAGTTCCGTGTACACGAGCATCAGCCGCGTATTTTCGATGCGATACGCGACTGTGACGGTCAGCAGCCCAAAGGCGACGACGATCATCCCCACCCCGGTCACGCCAACTCCCAGCAACACACTGCCCAATGAGTCGAGCCCGCCCTGTAGCAGGTAGGTGATGAGGAACCCGAGTGTCCCGAACCCCACGAGGCTGAACCAGAGAAACGTTAAAATCGAGGAAGACCAAGGCGCTCGCTTCGTGCACACCATGCGCAGGCCTTCAGGGTCCGATGCCAATTCGATGCTGCCTTTTAGCGGCCAGGCCGTGCGGAAGCGCATCGAGAACAAACGATGCGTGGGCCGGATGATCATGCGATTCGCGTCGGGAAACACCCGCGCGACCCCGTGAGGCAAACTCAAAAACCCGTTCGTATCGAACGCGTGGAGCAGCTTCGGGAGGGTGAGGGCGATAAACCGGTCCTGTACCTGCCCAATGCCATACCCGTAACGGCTGGCATCAGACGAGAGGCGGGCAAAGTACATCCAGTCGCCGACGATCAATCCGATGAACAACACGATGGCAAACGCGCCGGCGAGTATCATAGTCCGAAACTTCCCACAGGGCTTTACGGAGAATCAAGTCTGAATAGACGGGGGAGGAGGCCAAAAACCGGGAGGAACCTGTTGACTACCCATTAGTGCATTGGCTACATTAAGCCCGTTCTTATCCGGCGGGTGAGGACGAGTCATCCGAGTTGCGTTCCCGCCTTCATAGATTTTTCCACGCCACACTTCTTATCGCCGTCACTTCTGCACTGCAGAGTTGTGCGGGCAGAGCGGCGTGATTTTGCGGAGGGACGATGGATATCGCCAAAGTCGAGCGTGTGTATACCAGTTATTCCGGCGTCTACGATCATATCTTCGGAAAAATTTTTCATGAGTCGCGGGAAGCCTGCGTGCGCAACCTCCGAATCCGGCCGGAAGAAAACATCCTCGAAGTCGGCGTGGGAACGGGAATCGCTCTCGAATATTATCCCAAGAACTGCAACATTACGGGCATCGATCTCTCCTCAGGCATGCTGGCCAAAGCCAGACAACGCCAGTCCCACTATCATTTAGACCATGTGCGGCTGATGTTGATGGACGCCGGAAAAATGGAATTCCCGGACGATAGCTTTGACACCGTCATGGCGGCCTATGTCGTCACCGCGGTGCCCGACTATCGCAAAGTCGTCAATGAAATGATCCGCGTGTGCAAACCCGGCGGCCGCATCATCATGCTGAATCACTTCAGCAACGGCAATAAGCTGATCGCCGCCGTGGAAAAGGTCATATCGCCGCTGTGCAAACACATCGGGTTTCGTACCGACCTTTCATTGAACACCGTGCTCGAAGGCACCGACCTCCACGTCGCCCGAAAAGAAAAAGTAAATCCAATGAAGTTCTGGCACCTGGTGGAATGTGTCAACCAGAAGGGCGCCAAGAGCAGCCATGGGAACGGGAGCGTGAACGGGAATGGCAACGGCCGGCACGGGCGCGCCAGCTAACACCCGCGCGGTCGCCGGTGATCGGGTGCTGGTCTATGGGTCGGATGCCGAAGACATTCTGCCTGGCCACTCCGCGCTTGACACCACGGTTTCTCCCGTCAGGTAAGTCCCTGCGTACCGGTGCGTGACGGCTTCCGTCACCGCTCTCAATAACCGGCCACTGATGCGACCACTCGCGAGTCGCGGCTGTAGTCTGATTCCGAATCCAGCTCCATCAATCGGTTCATACGCCCGGACAGTCAACGCTGCCGTCGAGCCGGCATTAACATCGGCTGCGGCCACCAACTCGCCTTCCCAACACAAGGTGCGTGGAAGACCGGACCGCCGCACAGTCGATTTCCATACGCACGGGACTCCCGCCTGATCCAGTTCATTCAGCAGCCAGTCCACCGTGGGCGGGTGACCGGAGTCAGCCTGAAAGATCCACTGAGCGGCTCCCGGGTGTAGATCCACGTCACTGTGCGGCACTGACACTTCCTCCAGGAGCGCCTCTTCACACACCACGTACAGGTTCCCCTGCGGATCAAACCAGAAGCGCAGGAGACCTTCATGCAGCTCCACCTGAATCGTCTCCAGCGCGGTACAGTCCCCGCCGTCCTGTTCAAAGATGGAGAAATCGGACACACCTTGCAGCGTCAATTTGGCAATCCGGAGGATGCCCTGCAGATCATAGCGTACGACCACCGTCACGACGCTCCCTGCCGTGACATCCCGGCCTGATTCTTCGTCGAACATCCACCGCTTGGCCAGATGCACATCCATCACACGACCGCCACGAAATCCCTGCGTGTGCGTCAGCAACCAGCGAATGTCGTCCACCGTTTTAATCGAATGTCTCATCGCGACGTGAAGCCCCTCTCACAGGGTGCCGGCTATCGACACCCTCCTGGACTCACTGTATCACGCGGTGATCGCAGAATAGCGCTCGAAATGCCTGTGCCGGGGAGAAGGGGATATTCGGGGAAGGAGACTAAAACAGCGCTTGCTGTTGCTTCGCCTCTGCCAGTTGGCGCTCTAGTTCCGCTACACGTTCCTGGAGCCGCTGATTATCGAGGCGAAGCAGGTCGAGGCGGTCCAGCAATTGTTCGCGTTGAATATTGGTCCATTTCAGCGTGCGCCTCAAACCGGCCAGTTCGAGCTGTGCCTGCTGCCCGTCTTCGAACGCGAAACCCATGCGTACGCCTCAGTCGATCGCCATCCCGAATGATAGGGCAAATCGTAGCGCACTCTTGATCAGTTTCGGAGCGATTAGTGATTTATCGACGAGGGGCAGGCGGAGCTGCTGGCACGACGCGCGGCCGTGAAAGACATCTCTGGGAGAGCTTATTGTTTTTCGCGAGCCCGGAAGGGCAAGGTACTGCGCTTGAGATTATCGCTGGACTCCCAGCGATAACGAACCAGTACGCCGTTGGCTTCCCAACCGGGCGGGCACAGGTTGCCCGTCCCATAGTAGTCGGCATCGAGGACTGAAAATGGCGCGACATTCTTGATCCAGTCCTGGGCATGGCCGTTGGACTCGATATAAGACTGAAAAAAGTACGCGCCGCCGGTCAGGGGCAGCTCGGGGACAATGAAATCCACATACCCGGTTCCGCGCAAAGTTAAGGGCGTGGGATCCACAATATCCGTCGACAGGACGAACAAATCCTGCCCCTTTCGCCCATTGACGGAGATACTGACTCGGCAGTTGCGGAATTCTTTGCCTTCCGCACAACGGTAGTGCATCCGGATGATCACGTCCCGACCCGTCATGGCAGCGGATACTGAATGCCGGTCTTTGTCCAGCAGATCAATTTCAGTGAGCAGAATTTCTCCCAGGCCGACGCGGTCCGGGCGCGCATCGATCAACATGCTCGCCTGACTGCGAATCGCGTCAGCATACCCTTCGACCACCGTCTGCGTCTTGCCGATTTTGGCGACCCGGCCCTTTTCCATCAGAATCGCCCGCTCGCACAACCCTTCAATGACGCCCATGTTGTGGCTGACAATGAGGACCGTGCGCCCGCTTCGGCTGACTTCTTCCATTTTCCCCAGACACTTTTGCTGAAAACTCGCGTCACCGACCGCCAAGACTTCGTCCACGATCAAAATTTCCGGCTCGAGATGCGCGGCCACGGCAAAGGCCAATCGTACATACATGCCGCTCGAGTAGCGCTTCACCGGGGTATCAATAAAGTCTTCCACACCGGAAAAGGCGACGATCTCATCGAACTTTCTCCGGACCTCCTCCCGGCGCATGCCTAACATCGCCGCGTTCAGGAAAATATTCTCCCGCCCGGTCAGCTCTGAGTGAAAGCCCGTTCCGACTTCCAAGAGCGAGCTGACGCGCCCGTAGATATCCACCGTGCCTTTCGTAGGCTGCGTGATGCGCGACAAAATCTTGAGCAAGGTACTTTTTCCGGCCCCGTTGTGACCGATGATGCCGAGCACTTCGCCCTGCTTCACCTCGAACGAAACGTCTTGTACCGCCCAGAATGAGGGATCAGGCTCAGACCGGCCAGAGCCCCATTGCGTGAGGGACTTGAGGCGATGCATGACCTGATCGCGAAGGGTATTGTGCTGGACGGTTGCCCCCAGTCGATAGTGTTTGGACAGCCCTTCGGCTCGAATGGCAACAGTACTCATTTAGATCACGTCCGCAAAAGTGCGTTCCATCGAACGGAAATAGATCAATCCGCCGACGAGGACAATACACACAATACCGAGACTGGGAAGCACCATCGAAAAGTCCACCTGGAATCCCGGAATCAATGCCCACCGAAACCCTTCCACAACACTCACCACCGGGTTGAGTGCGTAAATGGTGCGCCAGGATTCCGGCACCTTACTCACGGGATATAGAATGGGTGACACGAACATCCCCAACTGAATAAACATGGGAAGGATATGACCGACATCCCGGTACTTAACGTACAACGCTGAGACCCAGAGGCCGGCAGCCAAGGCGATCATCGCGCCCAGCCCGGCGAACAGCGGCAACAGGAAAATTCTCCAGGTCGGCACGACTTCAAACCAGGCCATGAGGCCGAGGAACGCGATGAATGCCAACAACAAATCCACCAGCGGCGCAATCGTGGCCGAGAGGGGGAGGATGAGCCGCGGGAAGTACACCTTGCTGATCAGAGGCGCTTCTCCGACCAGGCTGGTCCCGCCCCGGCTCAACGCCTGGGAAATATAAAACCACGGCAGCAGTCCCGCATAGAGGAAAACCGGATAAGGAAAGCCGTCCGAAGGAATCTTCCCCATCACGCTGAACACCACCGTGAAAATCAGCATCGTCGCCACAGGCTGAAACATGGCCCAGGCCACGCCTAACAGCGTCTGCTTGTACCGCACGGTCACATCACGCCACACCAGAATATGAATGAGTTCGCGATACTGCCAGAGGGCAGCCAAATCCAACTCCAGCAAACCCTTGGCCGGCTGAATGCGCACATGAGGCAACACCGACGGGTGTTGCTGATCAACGTTTGCCACAGACATCTCGAATTAGTGATCTCCTCAGATTCTACACGTCTACATCAATATTAGTTGAAGGAGAATGTCTTCAGACTGGCATGAGCCGCCATGCTGCGGTGTCAATTAATCCTAATGCGTACTGAGTGCATCTTGTTATGTCAAACTTATGACGCCCGGTCAAGCTTCTGTGTAAATTCAGCCGCCTTCGCCCCGCCTCTCTCAACCCTTGGCATGCGCGACCAACCACACCGCTGAAGATTGGAAACGCGGCAGGCACACCCTCGTTGACCTCACGGCTTTTATGAGACAGGCGATGCAACGGATTGATGAAGGACCCTAACAATCGTTTCAGCCGGCGGGAGCCCGGCTAAGGCGTAGGGAGGGGAGGCTTTTGTGCGGCTCGCAGTTCTTCTGCTGAGAGATATCGAATCGCTAAACCTGACATGTGGAGCATCCAACCTTGCCCGCCGCCGGCGCCTTGAGTAAAACTCCACGCATCCATCCGAAACGGGTTCCAGTACCCGCTGCGGTAGGAACTACTCGTGGATACCCCGCCGGGTACGGCTGTACCCATCGTCGATTGAAAGGTGGGGCCCCTGTCCGACAGACGCCGGACATCCGCGTCGCCTAACACGACGGCGTCTGCCCCCAGTTCCTTGGCACGCTCGAGAATGCGATCACGTAACGTCTCTTCACTGGCATATTCACTCGTGGCGACAATGCGAGCGATTTGCACATGCCCATGGTTCGGCTCACGTTGTAACGTCGTCAG
>DAONAB010000024.1:0-17627 GCA_035400805.1 Nitrospira sp.
CAGACGAGCCTGCTCGGCGACTTGTTCGGCCTCCAGCGCTTCCACTTCCCGCGCTTCACGGTCGACGGATTCCAGGTCGGCATGCATGGTGCGATAGTCACGGGACAACAACTCGATTTCGAGCCCCTTGGCTTCCTGCTGCAGCGTTTGGTAGGTCCGGGCCTGGCGAGCCTGGCGCTCCAGCGAATTCAGCTGCTTTTTGACTTCCGCCACGATATCGCGCACCCGCAAGAGATTTTGTTGTGTCGATTCCAACTTGCGCAGCGCTTCGGCCTTTTGTTTTTTGTACCGGACGATGCCCGCGGTTTCTTCGATCAATTCCCGGCGATCCTGCGGTGATGCCTGCAGAATCTGCTCGATTCGTCCCTGTTCGATGACCGTATGGCCCTTCGATCCGGCCCTGGTTTCAATCAGCACGTTGCGAATATCTTTGAGGCGGCAGGGCGTCTTGTTAATGAGATACTCGCTGTCGCCATTGCGATACAGACGACGCGTAATCATCAGTTCCTGGTATTCGCTCAATTGACTCGGCAATCCTGAAATAGCATCCAATCGCAATTCGCCCAGTCCGCCGATGACCAGCGAGACTTCCACCAGTCCGAGCGGTTTCCGCACCTCCGTCCCGTTGAAGATGACGTCTTCCATCTTCTCGCTCCGAAGCGTTTTGGTGCTTTGCTCGCCCAAGACCCAGAGGATGGAATCCACGACATTACTTTTGCCGCTGCCGTTCGGACCCACGATCGCCGTGATGCCTTTGGGAAATTGGATTTTCGCTTCCGCGAACGACTTGAAGCCGAGCATTTCCAAGGACTTCAGATACACCGGCGACCTCCAGAGCAAGAAGGTTAGATGGGACGCACTATGAGGAAGAAAACGCAAAATCTTCTATCACAGCGATAGAATCAATGCAAAGGAAAAGCCCTTGATATGGGGGAATAAAGAGGCCACTCCCCCAATATATGGAGGAATGGCCGGATCTGTCTGTAGGACAATGTGAGGACGGCCGGCGTATTAATTTGCCGAAGCCGCGGTGCGTGAAGCGGACTCGATCGTGACCAATTCCTTGGGAAGGAGAAACTCCACATCCTCTTCAATGACGGTCAATTCCTCGACCTCTTCAGAGGAACCCAGGCGTTTCAGATACGCCACGACTTCTGTCACCAGCACTTCAGGCGCTGATGCGCCCGCCGACAAGCCGACGCTCTTGGCATCCTTCAACCAATCCGGATTGATATCCGAGGCGGCATCGATGAGATAGGAGGGAATGCCGCAATGTTCACCCAACTCACGTAATCGGTTCGAATTGGAGCTGTTCGGCGAGCCGATGACGAGGATGACATCGACAAGCTTGGACAATGACTTGACCGCATTCTGGCGGTTCTGCGTGGCGTAACAAATATCTTCCTGGTGCGGGCCTTTGATATTCGGGAAGCGCCGATGCAAGGCCTCGACGATATCCCGGCACTCGTCGACGCTGAGCGTCGTCTGGGTGACATACGACAGGTTCTGCGTCTTTTCCACGTGGAGGGTTTCGACATCCTGCACTGAGGACACGAGGTGGAACTTGTCAGGAATCTGCCCCAGCGTCCCGATCACTTCGGGGTGGCCTGCATGGCCGATCAGAATCAGTTCGTAACCTTGCGTGTAATCGCGGTTGACTTCGTTGTGCACCTTGATGACCAACGGACAGGTGGCGTCGATCACGTGCAGGCGGCGGCTTTGCGCTTCTTCCCACACCGACTTCGCCACACCGTGGGCACTGAAGATCACCACTGATCCTTCCGGCACCTCGTTCAACTCTTCCACGAATACGGCACCCTTGTGCCGGAGCGAGTTCACCACGTGCCGGCTATGCACGATCTCGTGGCGCACATAGATCGGCGCGCCGTATTTTTTCAGGGACAGATCGACAATATCGATGGCGCGGTCGACACCCGCGCAGAATCCGCGAGGATTAGCTAAGTATATCTTCATCTGCTGATTCCCTCTCACATTCATGAAGGGCTGCCCGGCCTGCCGGGATGCACACATCGTCTCACTAACCGGTCACCTTACGTCAGACCCGCCCTTGACGTCAACCGCGTCATCCGCGCCTGCCGGCCCCAAAAGCAGTTGAGGCTGCTGCCCCATTGTGCAACAATCCCGCCATGACGTCTCCTTCCGGCACGCACAAAAAGATTCTGATCGTTGAAGACGAAAAAGATATCTTGCAACTGGTCAAACTCTACCTCGAGAAAGAGGGCTTCCGGACGGTGTCAGCCATGACCGGCACCGAAGGCCTCCGGCAGGTGAAGGCCGAACATCCGGACCTGATCATTCTCGATCTGATGTTACCCGAACTGGACGGGCTGGAGGTCTGCAAGCGAATCCGCCTGAATCAAGAGACGGCCCTCCTGCCCATCCTCATGCTGACCGCTAAGGCGGAAGAGTCCGATACGGTGATCGGACTGGAGCTGGGCGCCGACGATTACGTGACCAAACCCTTCAGCCCCAAGGCCCTGGTGGCGCGGGTCAAGGCGTTGCTCCGGCGGCTGGATCGCAACGCGAACAGTCCGCAAACCCAATATCATTATGGCCCGTTGACCGTCGATCTCTCCCGGCATGAAGTCCGGCTGCAGGGAGAGGAAGTCACACTCACCGCGAAAGAGTTCGGTCTCTTGGAGCATTTGCTCCGCAACGTCGGACGGGTCCTCACGCGGGACGTGTTGCTCAGCGCGGTGTGGGGATATGATTATTACGGGACCACTCGCACGGTGGATGTGCACGTGCGCCGGCTCAAACAGAAACTCCCGCTTCTGGATGACGCCATCGTGTCGATCAAATCCCTCGGATACAAATTGCGCGAGTCCGACATTCCTGCATGAACCTCAGCCTCCGGTGGAAAGTCGCCCTGGGCACACTCGCCGCCGTCCTTGTCGGCCTCCTGGTCGCGGGCTGGCTCGTGATCCGCTCGGTGGAACAGACCGAACTCAGCCGCATGGCGGAGATGCTGGAGACGCGCAGCGGCTTGGCTGCCATGGCGCTCCGGCCGCTGTTTGACCACACCGGGCAAGCCGTTCCCAGCCCCCTGCTCCACGCCACCATCCGCGAATTGAGCCAACAGGCGCGCCTTCGTATTACCGTCATCCAGCAGGACGGTACCGTGCTGTCAGACAGCGCAGTTCCCGCCGAGGGACTCACTCACGTCGACAATCATCTTGCGCGGCCGGAAGTGGCCCAAGCCCTGGCGTCAGGACGCGGCATGGACATTCGTGCCAGCCAGACTACCGGAGAACGAACCTATTATGTCGCGCGGCTCCTCTCCGAACCGGCGCGCGTGCAACCGGGCGTCCCCATCATCCGCCTCGGCCTTCCCTTGACCTCCATCGATGAGCGGGTGCGGCACATTCAGCAGGATTTATTGACGGCATTCGGCGCCGCCTTTCTCCTGGCCATGGTGCTCAGCCTCTGGGTATCACGCAATCTCACGAAGCCGCTGTCGGAGATGGCTGCGGCCGCCCGGCAACTCGCCGCGGGAACGCCCGGAATCCGCCTCGTCGTCTCCTCATCGGACGAGGTTGGTTTGCTGGCGCGCACGCTCAACCAGATGACCGATCAACTGGAGACGAAAATCAAGGAAGTCTCCGACGACCGCGCACAACTCCTGGCCATGCTCATCGCGATGGTCGAGGGCGTCATGGTGCTGGACTATCGCGGCACGGTCGTGCAGGTGAATCCGGCGTTGGAGCGAATGTTCGCCTTGGAACTGACGGAGTCGCGCGGCCGGCACTATGCCGAGCTCATCCGGCACGAAGGGCTGACCGCGCTGGTCTCCGCCGTGCTTCGGACGCGGTCCGGCCAGGGCGGCGAAATCACACTGTCCCCCAGCGGTAGCTGCTTAAGGGTCGAAGCCTCGATCGCCGGCGGCAACCGCGAACAGGAAGCCTGTGCCGTGTTCGTCTTCCATGACATCACCGAACTGCGTCGACTGGAAAAGATCCGCAAAGATTTCGTGGCCAACGTGTCGCACGAGCTTCGTACGCCGCTCACGTCTATCAAGGGTTACGTCGAGGCATTGCTGGACGGCGGCAAGGACGACCCTGCGACAGCCGCCGCGTTCCTCGAAATTATCATGCGACAGAGCAATCGCTTGAACCTCATCCTCGACGATCTGCTGCAGTTATCGCAAATCGAGTCCGGCCAGGTGCTGTTTCGCCGGGAGCCGGTGGAATTGCGGGCCTTGCTGGAGCGAACAGTCGCGGTCATCAAACCGCTAGCGGACAAGAAACACCATACGATCGAGCTGTCGCTTCCGGACGAGTATGTGGTGCTGGAGGGGGACGAAGAACGCCTGGTCCAAGTCTTCATCAACCTGCTGGAAAACGCCGTGAAGTACACGCCGGATCAGGGCCGGATCTCCATGAGCATCCGGCATGCGGCGCAAAGCCGGACGGCATCACCGCGCCCGATGATTGAGGTCGTCGTGGCAGACTCGGGAATCGGCATTCCCGAAGCGGACCGGCCGAGGGTCTTCGAACGATTCTACAGAGTCGACAAGGCCCGCTCGCGCGAACTCGGCGGAACGGGTTTGGGACTCGCCATCGTCAAACATATCGTCGAAGCCCATAGCGGGCATGTCTGGGTGGAGGGCAACGCGCCGAGGGGGAGCCGGTTTGTGGTTCACCTGCCCGTCGCGCAGGAGTCGCCTACAACAGTTTCGACAGGAGCAAGTAACACATAGTCGACAGTAGCGCCGCGCCCGGCAAGGTGAAGAGCCAGGCCGACAGGATACGACGGGTGACGCCCCACCGCACCGCCGAGAGCCGCTTGACGGCTCCAACCCCCATCACAGTCGAGGTGATGGTATGCGTGGTACTGACGGGAAGTCCGATATGGGCCGTGGCCATCAAGACGATCGCGGCTCCGGTCTCGGCCGCAAATCCATGGACCGGCTCGAGCTTCACGATCCGCATGCCCAGGGTGCGCACGATGCGCCAGCCCCCCACCGCCGTGCCAAGCCCCATCGCCAGCGCGCATGACCCGATCACCCAGGTCGGGACTTCCGCGGTAGGCAGTACGCCGGCGGAGACGAGCGCCAGCGTAATGATGCCCATGGCTTTTTGCGCATCGTTCGCCCCGTGACTGAAGGCCATAAAACTCGCGGAGACGAGTTGCAGCCGGGAAAACAATCTCAAGGCCAGCGCTCGTGGCACCCGAAAAAAGAGCCAGCTCAACACGATCATCAGGACCAAGCCGATCGCAAACCCGAAAAACGGCGACAGGATCATCGCCTCGAGCACCGACCGGAGGCCTGAGAATTTCACGGCAGCCATCCCGCCATGGGTGAGCGCGGCGCCCACTAACCCGCCGATGAGCGCATGGGACGAACTGGTCGGCAGACCCAGCAGGAGCGTCATGAAGTTCCATACGATGGCACCCGCCAGCGCCGAGGCCACCACCGTTTGGGTCACCGACTGGGGATCGACAATGCCCGTGCCGACCATCTTGGCCACCGCAGTGGACATGAACGCGCCTGCGACGTTGAGGGCACCGGCGACAAGGACCGCGGTGGAAGGACTGACTACACGGGTGGAGACCACCGTCGCGATGGCATTGGCGCTGTCATGCCACCCGTTGGAAAAGTCAAACAACAACGCCAGAATCACTACGACTAACAACAATCCGCTCAGTTCAGCCATGAATGCCGCGTCCTACCCCTCGAGTATTGGTCAGGATGAGTATCGAAGAATGTGCGGGACCTGCTCACGTGTGCTTCAAGGCGATGCGCTCGAGAATATTCGCGACATCTTCGCACCGATCGGTTCCCGCCTCGAAGTTTTCGTAGATCTCTTTCCATTTGATGACGGCGATCGGATCCGTCTCCTTCTCGAACAAGGATGAAATGGCATCGCGAGAAATGCGATCAGCCTCGTTTTCCAGGCTATTCACCCGCACGCTGCATTCCGTCACCGCCTGATGCGATTTGCCCAGCAAATCCACCGTGGCGCCGACTTCGACTGCCGCCTGATATAGGACATTGGCCAACCGGATCGCCGCGTCCGTCGGAGCGACCACCTTATACAGCACGAATCGGTCGGCAATCGCTTCGACCACATCCAGGATGTCGTCCAACGCGCTCGCCAAATCATGGATGTCTTCCCGATCAATGGGCGTAATGAAGGTCTGATTGAGTTTTCTGGCGATGTCATGGGTAATGCCGTCCCCGACATGCTCGACATCCTTAATGCGCTTCGCTTTCTCAACCGGATTTCGAAAGTCTTCCGTCATGTCCTTCAGGAGACGGCTGCCTTCGATCATGTTATGCGCCGCATTCTTGAACAAATCGAAAAACGCTTCTTCCCGGGGTATGAGACCGAACATAACGTCCTTTCTAGCTGCGAGGGGTTACCAGCGCACCAATCCTGTGGCCCAGGTTAAGCCCCCGCCGAATGCTGCTAATACCACGACATCTCCTGCCGCAAGCCGCTGTTCCCGAACCGCACAGTCCAACGCGATGGGAAGGGACGCGGACGACGTATTGCCGTAGCGTTCAATGACCGAATAGATGGCCTCCTGTGACAGCCTGAGGCGTCGACGAAGTTGCTCGAGAATCCTGGCATTGGCCTGGTGAGCAATAAATCTGGTGACATCCGCGGCCGAGACCCCGAACTCCTTCAACACATCGACAATCGCGTGTTCCAAATGACGGACAGCGGCACGAAACACGGCACTCCCCTGCATCCGCAGTAAATGGTCTTTCGCGCGCACGGTTTCCGTCCCGCTCGGCTTTCGCGAGCCTCCGGCGGGAATGGTGATGAGCCCATGCCCCGCCCCTTCTGCATACAGACGCACGCCAAGAATACCGGGAGCCTCCGGCCGAGCCGATTCCTCTTGCACCATGACCACGGCGCCCGCGCCATCACCGAACAACACGGCTGTTTCTTTGTCCGCCAGATTCAATGAGCTGGACTTCACTTCGGCAGCCACGACGAGGCAGGATCGAATGTGCCCGCTCCGGAGCATGGCATCGGCCATCGACACTCCGTAGAGAAATCCTGAACAAGAGGCCGACAGATCAAATGCCATGACCGAACCAGCCCCTAGCGTGCGCTGCAGGTGACAGGCGGTGGAAGGAAAGGCGCTATCCGGAGAGGTGGTCGAAACGAGAATCGCGTCCAGCGATCGCGGTGATATTCCAGCCGCCTCGCAGGCCCGCTGCGCTGCCTCGGTAGCCAGGTCCGAGGATGCTTGCCCAGGCTCGGCCCAATGTCTCGTGCGAATACCGGTCAGGGCCATGATCTGATCTGAATTCAGTCCAAGCGACCGCCCCACCTCCTCGTTATGGACCACTCGAGGGGGCACAAAGGAACCGGTCCCGACAATCCGACTGCGCTTCACGGAATTCCTACTGGAGCATTCTGGAAATTGGTGTTTGACAACGGCTCGCACCCCGTTCAAAGGTGCGGCGCGATTATAGGACCCGGCTTCCGGAGGGTCAACTCCGGACATTGATTTCGTTGCTTTTCATTGCATGATCTGCTAGAAAAATTGTGTAGTTACGTTCTCTCGACAATCAATTCTTGTTGTGGCGAAGGAGTCTGGATGCATCGGCATTCATGGGACTGGTGTGTGCGCTTGGCCGTCGTGGGTGGACTGCTCTGTTTTTCGGTCGGTTGTTCGAGCACACCGAAAACCACGGCCCAAGGCAAACCCGTAAGCGGGACGGACGAGCAAATCTTCCTCGGCGATACCATTGAAAAGAACTACGACCCCAACGTGATTATGAAACGGGGCGAGGCCTTTTTCGACAAGGAAGAGTTCGCCGAGGCCATCGTTGAATACCAGCATTTCCTGGAACTGCACCGCAGCCACCAGCTCGCCGTCTACGCCCAATTCCGTTTAGCCGAAAGCCATCTTCGGATGGGAAAATCCATTGACCGCGATCCTGATCCGATTCAGAAAGCCATCCTGGCGTTCGAAAAATTGCGGAAAGACTTCCCCAACAGCAAATATGAGGCCCAGGCCCTTCAGCGACTGGCCGACTGTCATGATTGGCTTGCCCAAACTCACCTGTTTGTCGGGCAGTTTTACTATCGCCGCTCGTCCTACCTGGCGGCCGCCCATCGATTCGATATGATCATGAAGGATTATCCGGATAAGAAAGTGGCGCCGGAAGCCTTGTACTACCTGGCGTTGACCTATCAGGAGCTGGGCGCGAACGATTGGGCGATGGAAAAGCTGCAACTGTTAGCGGAAAAATATCCGACCAGTGAAGTGACAGGAAGTGGTCGTCGACTGCTGGCCAAACTGGAGAAACAATCACCGACGGCGGCAATCGTGGCCAGCAAAGAAACGCCGGCTCCGCAGAACCAATCGTCTAATACCCTGCTGGCGGCCTCTGTCCCGTCAACGTTTACCGCGCCGACGGTTCCCGACCTCAAACGCGCTCCGAGCGCTACCCTGTCTCAGTCGTTCGTCTCATGCCGGCTCGGAGCCTGGTGCTGACGCACCGCTCATCCGTCTCACCCATTTACCGCAAATGTAACGCTTCGAGGAGGAGGTCACTGACCGATGCCTTCAGGCGTTTCTTTGCGTGGGGGAGAAATTGCTGGGCCGTCATGTCTCCCTGCAGAACTCCAAAATAATCCTGGACCACATCCTGGTAACGCCCCAGAAGTTTGAACGCGAGGCGGGGGAAGGCATAAATGACCCGGGCGATTCTGGCTGTCACACGAAAATCCGGAAGGATCTCCTGTTCAAGGGCCAGCTCGTACGCAGCCAGCGACTCGTGGTGGTTGTCGTGATGCGCCAGAATTGCGTGAGCCGCCAGTTGTCCTGAACGGATCGCGTAATAAATGCCCTCGCCGAACAACGGGTCGACCAAATGAGCCGCGTCACCGACGAGCGCCACTCGGTTTGCCACAAAACGGGATTCCGTGTCCTGCCCCCGCTCCTCAGATTCTGCGTACACTGGAATCGGATGCCCTGCCGGGCGCGGCACCGTCCCGCCGATCACGTCTCGTTCATCCGTGACGAAGCGGTCAAAGGTTGCGTGCAGGCTCTTCGATTTGCGACGAAACTCTCCGACTCCCACAGAAAGACATTCGCGCTTCGGGAAAATCCATCCGTACCCCTGCTGAGCAGCTCCCACATCGACGAGAATCGCTGTCGCGGCGGGACCATGCCCTCCACTCCCGATCGGCACTTCGCTTTCCAATGCGGGAGCCCGGTATTGAGATCTCTTTGGGAAAAACCGCCGTGCTACCAGGCTATTCGCCCCGTCGGCACCGATCACGATCTTGGCCCGATAGCGTCCTTCAGCCGTGACAACTTCCACGCCCTGCGAGTCCTGCATGAGCTCTCTCACGCCGTGGCCGGTTCGGATGTGAGTGCCCGCGCGAATCGCGTCCTGCACGAGATAGTGATCGAAACGATCCCGCATAACCATGTAGGCAATCGGCCGAGCTGATTCAATGCGCAGAGAATCCTGTCCCCGATACACAAACTGCACGGCATTTACAGTCTGCTCGACGACGGACCGGAACCCAGGCTCTAACACGTGATCGATACGTGCCGACAACCCACCCCCGCACACTTTGTACCGGGGATGCGCGTCCTTATCCAACCCGAGCACCGTCAGGCCGCCGCGGCTCAGAGCAGCAGCAGCAGTCGCTCCAGCCGGGCCCATTCCAACAATGATCACATCGTACGTTGTGGATTCATACTCATCAGCCATAGGCGATGCACCGATTGCGGAAGGACTGGCCAAACCAATCTTACCTGACCAATGTGAGAAGAGATTGCTGCGTGGGTGGGTTCAGAAAGAGCCGAACGGGCAAGAATGCATCGGTCACGATTATTGTCCGAGGTACCAACCAATCCCGTATCGCTCGAGAAAACTCGTAATCATGGTCAACGAATTCGCATAGATCATTACCCCCACAACAATGAGCAGTACCCCGCTCACCGTGGAGACGCCCCAGAGGTAGGCGCGCACTTCTTTGAAGTAACTCAGGAATCGATCGACCCCCAGCGCCGTGAGGAACAGCGGTAGCGCTAATCCCAGAGAGTAACACGTGAGCAAGACGACTCCACTGTACATCGATTCCGTCGTGCTCGCATACAGAAGGATCGTCCCGAGCACAGGCCCGACGCAGGGCGTCCACCCAGCTGCAAAGGCGATCCCGATCAAAAACGATCCAAGAAATCCAGCCGGGCGATTCCGGAATTGATACCGATGCTCCATTTTCAGGAAATTCAGATTCAGAATACCCAGGAGATAGAGCCCGAACACAATCACGACAATTCCCCCGAACCGTCGCAAATGCTCTTGATAGGTAATCAACGCCTGGCCCAACAGACTCGCCGAAGCGCCGAACGCCACGAATACCGTTGAGAAGCCAGCGATAAACAGCAGCGAGTTCAGAATGATAGCCTTACGAAAGCGGCTTCGTTCTGAAACATCGGTCAACTGTTCGATCGAAAGACCCGTGATGTAGGAGATGTACGACGGCACCAGCGGCAGGACGCAGGGAGAGACAAACGACAAGAGCCCGGCTGAAAAGGCGGCCACCAATGAAATGGATTGCACCGAGTCGGTCATACTAAGACCCTTGCAACAGCGCTTCGACCAACCGTTTTCCTGCCGGCGCGCTCCAGTCGCGAGCGCCGGGAATCCGATTACGAATGATGCCCTTGCGATCGATCAAAAATGTCATCGGCAGCTGGCGGGCGCCATACTGCAGGCCGATTCTAAAATCGGCATCGTGAAGCACGGGAAATGTGAAGCCGACTTCCTGCTGAAAGGGACGGGTGACGGCCGTGCCCTGGGCATCGGTTGAGACCGCCAGGATCTCGAATTCTTTTCGGCTGAACGATCGATACAGCCGTTCCATCGCCGGCATCTCAATTTTGCAGGGGCCGCACCACGTGGCCCAAAAATTCAGGAGCACCACCTTCCCGCGAAACTGGTCCAAGGTGACATTGAATCCCTCAGAGTCCTTCAGGAGAAAGTTCGGGGCCTCCTCATCGACCTGCGGAGCCGCAGTCGCCACCGTGAGTGGACAAGGCCTCGAAATAGACGACACGCCCTGGGCATCGGCAAAAACAACTCCTCCGATTAACAGGCCCGCGCCGACTAGTGAGAGTATCGACCAACGGTTCATCATCATACCTACAATGCCGGTGCCTCAGCAGCGCCCACGCGCGCGGCCTTGTCGGCAGGCTTGAGCAGTTGCGTGAGTATTTTGAGATTGTCTAACCGCGTCCAATCCCTTGGGCCAATCACTTTTTCACGCAGCACACCTTGCTGGTCGATGATATAGGTTTCAGGAACCCCCATTAATTTGTAACGTTTATCTGTTTGTCCCCACGAATCAACCAGAACAGGGAAGGTCAGGTTCAGACCTTTGACGAAAGGCGGGATTTCTTTCTTCGTCGTGACCCGGTCGATGCTCACCGCCAGAATCACGAGTCCGTCTTTTTCAAAGTTTTTGTACAACACTTCCATAGAGGGCATTTCTTCGCGGCAGGGCTTGCACCAGGTGGCCCAAAAGTTCAGAAAGACCACCTTCCCCCGGTAGTCAGACAACCGTAAGGGCTTGTCGTTCAAATCAGGCAGTTGAAAATCCGGCGCCTCTTTTCCGACAATCAGCGGCTCATACTTGGAGCTCTGCAGCCACACGACGAGAAACATCACCCCAAGAATAGCCGCGGCAGCGAGCACCACCACTGTTCGAGAAGGCCCGCTTCGTGTGGCGGGTCCGGCTGAACTCTGGTTTACGATATCACTCATGGCCTAGGCGTACGCATGGAGACCAGACAGCAGAAAGTTCACACCCCAGAAACAGAAGACCACCATTAAAAACCCGAAGATCGCGTAAATGGCCGCCTTATGCCCTTCCCACCCTCGCGTCATCCGGGCATGGATATAGGCCCCATAAATCAACCAGACGATCAAAGACCAGGTTTCTTTTGGATCCCAGCTCCAATACCCACCCCAGGCATAATTCGCCCACATGGCTCCGAGAATAATGCCGAAGGCCAGAAGGGGGAACCCAAGCATAATGGCTTTATACCCAAGTTCATCGATGGTTTCGAGGTCCGGAAATGCCGCGTAGAATCGGGACTGACTGCCCCGATTGACCGCCCTCTCTTTGAAGAGATACATCAGACCCAACCCGCCGGCCATGGCAAATGCCGCATAGCTGGTCAGGGTGACGGACACATGGATGTAAATCCAATAGCTATTTAAGGCCGGAACCAGCGGCTCTGCTGTCTGGTAGCGATAGGGCAGAAGAGAGGCTGCGCCCATCGCAATGAACCCGATTCCCACCACAAACGCTCCGACCGCCTTGATCCGGTAACGGAACTCCAGGAGCACATAGCCAAGAATAATTGCCCACGATACATACGCCATGGCTTCGAATTGATTAGACCAGGGCGCAAAAGTCCCGGAATGCTCCATTCGCTCGAACGCCCGGGTCATCAAGGCCATGGTATTGAGGACCCACCCGAACACGGTCACCAGGGTGGCCACCTGTCCTAATTGAGTCGCCCAGGCGCCGTCGCGGTCCTCAAGATTGTCGATGGGATGCCCGGCTGGAGCCATTTGCATGGCCGGACGCTTGGCGAACAGATAGGCGACATACAGGCCCAGCGCTGCCAGATAGAGCCAGAACGTCATATCGAACAGAAACAGTGATCGCATCATACGGGCCTCCGTCTATCGTAGAGAGCAGCGTCGTCTTGAATGGAAGCATTCCTCAACGGCGCTGAAACGGGCTTTAAGAAGCAGTCTTCGCTTGAATTTTCTCCGTCAATTTCTTGAACTCTTTTTGGAAATCGATCTGACTCTTGTGCGTGGTTCCACCGAGATGAAGGGTCACGCCAGTTTCGCCGGGCAGGATCTTCGCCCATAGACGGCGGTGATAGATAAGTGACGACAATGTCATTCCCACCACCAGCATCGTACACCCGATCCATACCATCATGATGCCAGGGTTTCTGGCAATCTGCAGACCCGTGAACTTCTTCGGTTGATACCCGATAAATTCGAACTGATAGGCCGAGTCCTTGATCTCAAATAGATCGGGGTAATGATAAAACACCCAGGGGGTGGATTGCACGGTGCTGCGCTCGTCGACCGTCAGACGAATCGCGGGATTGGCATGTTCAGCGGTCTTGGAAAAGACCTTCTTTTCGGTAGAGTTGAACGCGAAGTCGGCCACGAAGTCCGTCATTTTCATTTTCAACGGAAGACCGTCGACCGCTTTTTCCTTGTTCCATTCCAAATCCACTGTCGCAACGACCTTGTCCGACGCTTTATCCTTGATGTTGATCCGTGCTGCCTCGATCTGGTCCCAGGCATCCCCATAGCTGGATTGGTAAAACCAGATACCTTTGTAGACCAACGGATCATTGACCGTGATGGTCTTCGTCATGGTCGGCGCCCCCTGATCGATGACCGTCAACGTGCTGTTATAGGATTTGACGGAACCATTCTCATGGTAATCGATCCAGAACTTGTCGACGCGCAGGTCAAAGTTTCCTCTGGGGATGTGGTACGTCTGGCCCTCAAGGCACACGCCGAATTCGGAAAATCCATAATAGCTGCCGAGCAGTCCTCCCAAGACGATGACGGTCGCGCTGAGATGAGCTACGTGGGCACCGACCCGGCCCATAATTCCTTTGGTAGCATAGACAGTGACCTCACTCGGATCGCTTTTCGCCAGCACCTTGTAACCTTTTTCCGCAAAAATCCTGACCAGTGATTCGGCCACCGTTTCTTTCGGCTGAGTGAGCGAAAGGGTGGTCTGCTGCTTCATCCCTTGAACGAAGGCCAACGACACGCTGACCTTATCCTGACGCATGGAGCGCCAGACGCTAGGGAATCGTTTATGGAAGCAGGTCAGCGAGTTGACGCAGAGAAGACCTAAGAGACTGGTGAACCACCAGGTGTGGTAGACATCCGTAAAACCCAGGCGAAGAAACCAGCGATAGGCTTCTTCCCCGTACTCCTGCACATACGTCTCCGGCCGCTCGCCTTGCTGGATCACCGTGCCGATGGTCGCGGTCATCGCGAGCACAATAAACAGGAACATCGCCAGCTTAATAGAGGCGAAAAAGTCCACGACTTCGCGCGAAAACTCTTCCCACCCGAGGCCGGACGTGGAAGGGCCGGATGCGCTCATCTCTGGTGCTGCGTCGGGTTTATCGTTCATGGATCAACACCTAAGCTGCTTCGACCTGGCCGTCATACAGACCCCATCATCATAACGAATGACGAGCTGCGTGTGGGATCCTGCGTCAACGCAGGCCGATACCACGAGGTTGGAAGTGCCGGGGCAGAGCGTTTATGATGAAAAATGTTCCAAATACGCGAAAAGTAAGCTATCTTACAAGTCGCCTCGAAGGGCTGTCAAGCAAGACACGGGGCACATAAAAGACATCATCAATTCCATCAGAACGGTAGACAAAAACCACCTGGTCAGCTACTATTGCCGTAGCGTTTCTGCGGGGTTGCCTGAATCAGTGCACGTGCATCATCTTCCACGCTCGGCCGTTGTGCCGCCTAACTCTAACCGCCGCATCCTCGAATCACTTCACTTCCAGGGGGAACAATGAGACATAACTATCTGTTTACGTCTGAGTCGGTCACCGAAGGGCACCCGGACAAGATTGCGGATCAAATTTCAGATGGAATTCTAGACGCGATCATTGCGCAAGACAAGACATCACGAGTTGCGTGTGAAACTATCCTCACAACCGGTATTGCCTTCGTCGCCGGCGAAATCTCCACAAAAGCCTATGTGGAAATTCCCGATATCATTCGCGACGTGATCAAGGATGTCGGGTATACCGATGCTTCCTGGGGATTTGACTCCAACACCTGCTCGGTCCTCACCTCTATCCATCAGCAATCCGGCGATATCGCTATGGGTGTGGATTCCGGCGGTGCCGGTGACCAAGGGCTCATGTTCGGCTATGCGACTAATGAAACGACTGAGCTCATGCCCATGCCGATCGTCCTGGCCCATCGCTTGACCAAACGTCTGGCCGAAGTACGGAAGAAAAAAATCTTGAAGTGGGTTCGCCCCGACGGCAAGTCGCAAGTGACTGTCGAATACAAGGATGGCAAGCCCTTCCGCATCGATACCATTGTCGTCTCCACGCAACACAGCCCTGATGTGACCAACAAACAGATCGAGCGAGATCTGATGGAGCATGTCATCAGGCCATCCATGCCCAAAGGTCTGTACGATGCGACCAGCGTGAAGCATCATATCAACCCGACCGGTCGATTCGTGGTCGGTGGCCCAATGGGTGACACGGGCTTGACGGGCCGCAAAATCATTGTTGACACCTACGGCGGACACGGCAGCCACGGCGGAGGCGCGTTCTCAGGAAAAGACCCCTCCAAAGTCGACCGCTCAGCCTCCTACATGGCCCGCTACATTGCGAAAAACATTGTCGCAGCCGGGTTGGCCTCGAAGTGTGAAGTGCAGCTGGCCTATGCAATCGGCGTGGCCGATCCGGTCTCCGTATTGGTCGACACCAAAGACACGGAGAAGGTGGCTCCCGAAAGCTTGGACAAGTTGGTCCGAAAGCATTTCCCGCTGACTCCGCGCGGGATCATCGAGCACTTAAAGCTGCGTCGTCCTATTTTCAGAAAGACCGCTGCCTACGGACACTTCGGTCGTAACGAACCGGAGTTTACCTGGGAAAAGACCGATAAAGCGAAAGCCTTGCGAAAGGATGCGGGCCTCTAAGGTCCCCCTCACGCGTCACACCAGCCGAGGGGGCGGGTTGCAAGCCCGCCCCCTTTTTTCTGCATTCGGACATCACTTATTACTTACGACACAGGAGGAGGAACCAGTGGACTACGACGTGAAAGATATGGGCCTGGCAGATCAGGGCAAACTCAAAATCGAATGGGCCGAGGCCACGATGCCGGTGTTGCGCTTGATTCGAAAGCGCTTTGAGAAGGAGCAGCCGTTCAGAGGTATTCGCGCCACTGCCTGCCTCCACGTGACAACCGAAACCGCCAATCTCATGAAGACCCTCAAGGCCGGAGGGGCCGACGTTCGCCTCTGCGCTTCTAACCCCTTGAGCACGCAGGATGACGTCGCGGCCGCTCTGGTGAAACACGAGGGCATTCCGACCTTCGCCGTCAAGGGAGAGGACAACAAGACCTATTACCGGCACATTGAATCGGCCATCGCCCATAAGCCCCACCTCTCCATGGACGACGGCGCTGATGTCGTCTCGCATTTGCATTCGAAACGCAAAGACCTGCTCCGTCATGTGATTGGTGGAACCGAAGAAACGACGACCGGGGTGATTCGTCTTCGTAGCATGGCCGAGAAGAAAGTGTTGAAGTTCCCGGTCATTTCCGTGAACGACGCAGACACGAAGCACATGTTTGATAACCGATACGGCACCGGCCAGAGCACCATGGATGGCATTGTCCGCGCTACCAATCGGTTGGTGTGTGGTTCGACGCTGGTGGTAGCCGGCTACGGCTGGTGCGGCCGCGGTATCGCCACGCGCGCGCGAGGCATGGGCGCCAACGTGATCGTGACCGAAATCGACCCTCTCAAGGGGCTCGAAGCGGTCATGGACGGATTTCGCGTCATGCCTATGGATGAAGCAGCGCCACTCGGAGACTTCTTTGTCACGGTCACAGGCAATCTCAAGGTTATTCGCGGTGAACATTTCGCGGCCATGAAGGACGGAGCGATCGTGTGCAACTCCGGACACTTCAATGTCGAATTGGATATCCCTGCATTGGAGAAACTCAGCAAGAAAAAACTTGCCGTACGCTCCGGAGTGGACCAATACACCTTGAAGAATGGCCGTCGCGTGAGCCTCCTGGGAGAAGGACGTCTCGTGAATTTGGCGACCGCCGAAGGTCACCCCTCCAGCGTCATGGACATGAGCTTCGCCAACCAGGCTCTTGGCGCGGAATTTATCGTGAAAAACTACAAGAAACTGGAAAAGAAGGTCTACCCGGTGCCGGCGGATATTGACAAAGAAATCTCCCGCTTGAAACTGGCCGGCATGGGTGTCTCCATCGACAAACTCACCAAAGAACAGGTGAAGTATCTGGCTTCATGGGAAATGGGAACCTAACCCAGAGCGTTACTCCCGTGCAGTGAAGCGGCCGGCTGCGGTTTCCGCACCGGCCGCTTGCCATTTCAGGGAGATTTTGGCCAGTGACACCGAGGCTTCCAACACTTTACCGTCAGCTCCCGCATGCCCCCACGCTAAACGGATAGCTCACCAGTCTTTTCCGATACCAATCGATGGCTTCCGCACAGACTAGTCATGCGCTTGCTTCTACGGGGAGCATACTCCAAACTAAACCGCAGCACTCTCACGTCCTCTTGCCGCAGACATCCACCGTGTAAGAATCGAATCGCCGTCGAGCTGTTATGGCAGATATTTACATCGGCCTGCCTGGCTATGCCTATACACCATGGCAAGGATCGACTCGATCCCCCCCCCAGCACTCAAGCAAGCCGAATTCCTTGGTTACTATTCAACGCGATATCGCACAATCGAGCTGGATGGCGTGTGGTTCGGACTCTCCACATTGTCGGCGGTAACAAATTGGGCTGATCGCACGCCGGACACGTTTGCCTTTT
>DAONAB010000025.1:0-12374 GCA_035400805.1 Nitrospira sp.
GGAAGGAATATCCACCCAAAGCCATCCACGTCTGTGAGATGTGCTTCGGCCCGCTGGAAGTGAAATATAACTACGACGAGATCAAGAGCACCATCTCGCGCAAGAAAATCGAGCAGGGTCCGAACAGCATGTGGCGCTACATCGACCTCCTGCCGGTCGAGAGCACCGCGCTCATCGGTCCCCATGCGGGACTGACGCCTTTGGTGCGGGCCAAGAATCTCGGCGCACATCTTGGCATCGACGAGCTCTATATCAAGAACGACACAGTCAATCATCCGACCCTATCGTTTAAGGATCGGGTCGTCTCGGTGGCTCTCACACGCGCGAGAGAATTGGGTTTCGAAACGGTGGCCTGCGCCTCCACCGGCAATCTGGCCAATTCCGTCGCGGCCCATGCCGCCGCAGCGGGCATGAAGTGTTATGTGTTCATCCCTGCAGACCTCGAAGCGGCGAAGGTGCTCGGCAATCTGATTTATAAGCCGAACGTGGTCGAAGTCGAAGGCAACTACGACGATGTGAACCGGCTCTGCAGCGAAATCGCCGGTGAACATGGCTGGGCCTTCGTGAACATCAACATTCGCCCCTATTACGCCGAGGGCTCCAAAACGCTGGCCTTTGAAACAGTTGAGCAACTCGGCTGGCGCACGCCGGACCAAGCCGTAATTCCTATGGCCTCAGGCTCCCTGCTGACCAAGATCTGGAAGGGCCTGCACGAAATGAAGGCCCTGGGACTGGTCGATGAGGTACGCACCAAGATCAACGGCGCGCAAGCCGAAGGGTGCTCCCCCATCGCCACGGCCTTCAAGGCCGGCCGGGACTTCTTCAAGCCCGTGAAGCCGAAGACCATTGCCAAATCCCTGGCCATCGGCAACCCGGCTGACGGCTACTACGCACTGAAAGCCACCGCCGAAAGCAAAGGCGCGATGGACGCCGTGACGGACGAAGAAGTGGTAGAAGGGATCAAGTTGCTGGCACAGACCGAAGGCATTTTCGCCGAGACGGCGGGCGGCGTGACGATCGGCGTCTTATGCAAACTCGTCAAGCAGGGTCTGATCAAGAAAAACGACGTCACCGTCGCGTACATTACGGGGAACGGACTCAAGACTCAGGAAGCGGTGGTGGATGCCGTGGGGCGGCCGTTCAGAATCCAGCCGAGCCTGGTGAACTTCCAAAAAACATTCAAAATGGGAAAGAACGGTGGTGGTGAATCATGATTAAGGTTCGTATTCCGACACCCTTGCGTCCCCTCACGAAGGGCCAGGGTGAGGTTGAATCCGCGGCAGCCAACATCGTGGACATGATCGGATCGCTGGATGCCACGTATCCGGGCCTGAAGAACCGGCTCTGCGATGAAAAGGGCGATTTGCGGCGCTTCGTGAATATCTACGTCAATGAGGAAGATATCCGCTTCCTGAACGGGAAAGAGACCTCGCTGAAAGACGGCGACGAAGTGTCGATCGTTCCTGCGATCGCCGGAGGATAACCATGACGAGCTTACGATTTCATATTCGGTTTCCCGAGAATAAAATCAAAGAGCCGATCATCTATCAGATCGGCCATGAGTACAAGGTGGTCACGAACGTGCGCCGGGCCGACGTGCGCGAAACCACCGGCTGGATGGATCTCGAACTGACCGGCGACACGGCGGAAATCGAACGCGCCATCGACGGCATCCGGACCAAAGGCTGTGTCGTGGATCCCATCGAACTCAACGTGGTCGAATAGCACTGGGTGAAGCGCACCTTGTGGAGCGGGTCTCGCTTTCCAAAATAGTGTTCACGGTGCAATGCTCACAATTCGATTGAACATTCACTACTGAACATTGAGCATTCCAAAGAGACGAATACATGGAATTTACCGAGCAGCAAATACAGCGTTATAGCCGGCACATCATCCTGAACGAGGTCGGTGGCAAAGGGCAGGTGAAACTGTCCAAGGCCAAAGTCCTTCTCATCGGCGCAGGCGGCCTTGGCTCTCCAGCCGCCTTGTACCTGGCCGCAGCCGGCATCGGCACGATTGGTCTGGTCGACGGCGATGTGGTGGACTTGTCCAACCTGCAGCGTCAAATCCTGCATACCACCGCCACCGTCGGCGTGCCCAAGGTGGAATCGGGACGACGGATGCTGTCGGCCATCAATCCCGACATTACGATCAACACCTATCAACTCAACGTCGATACCGAAAATATTCTCGGCCTCGTATCGAACTACGACATCGTGCTGGACGGCTCAGATAATTTCACCACGCGATTCCTGGTCAACGATGCGTGTTTCTTCGCCAAGAAGACACTGATCTCGGCGAGCATGTTCCGCTTCGAAGGCCAGCTCACAAGCATTAAACCGCATGCAGGATTCCCCTGCTACCGCTGCCTCTACCCCGAGCCACCGCCGGCAGGGTTGGTCCCGAACTGCCAGGAAGCCGGTGTGCTAGGCGTGCTGGCCGGCACCATGGGCATTCTGCAGGCATCGGAAGCCATCAAGGAAATTCTCGGCATCGGCGAAACCATCGCCGACAAGCTGGTGATCTACGATGCCTTGGAGATGAAATTCCGCAAGGTCTCCCGGCCGAAAGATCCACGTTGCCCTCTGTGCAGCGCTACGCCGACGATTAAAGATCTGGGCGGAGACTACAGCGTGGCCTGCACCATCTGACATGCCTGACCTCTCGATTCCTCAGCACATTCTGGATCAGATCGTCGCGCACGCGCGCGAACTGGCTCCGTTCGAATGTTGCGGCCTCTTGGCCGGAAAAGACAAAACCGTCACGCACCTCTACCGCATCACGAACATCGTGGCCGTGGAAGGGGCGGAAAAACTTTCCACTTTCGACGACGACAAAGTCGCGCACCTTGAACGACTCTCTCCGGAAGAACGGGCAGAGATCGCCTTCGTGATGGATATGGGAGACTTTTCCGCCGCCAAAAAGGATATCCGCAAGAACGGACTGGATTTACAGGTCGTGTACCATTCCCATCCAAAGGATCCGGCGCGGCCCTCGCACACCGACATCAAGATCGCGACGGACTACGAAGAAATCTGGCAGCGTATCAATTTGCCGGTTCCGGCCTATTTATTGGTTTCGCTCATGCACTCCCCTGCCGCAGACATTCGCACCTATTGGATCACCGGCGGCCAAGTACGTCCCGCCGACATCCATATCCTGTAACGGCTTCGCTGCGGGCCGATTCGACCGGATTCCCCCTACCAATCGCTCGACAAGGATGCCATAATCCGATTTTGACTTTGTCATCGAAGGGAGTATTCGATGCGATTCCTGCTCATCATAATCGCCCTTATCCTGTGCTTCACCGGCCTCACATATCCGGAAACGACCTCCGCGGCAGAGAAAAGCTACTACAGCCCCATCATCAACGTGGATGTCGACAATAGCCGCATTCTCATTTCAACGCTCGGCTCAGTGTTCTGGGTAGATGTGCCGGAAGAAGCCAAAGCTCACATCGAGAAACTACCGCAATCAGGATTGGTGGATATCGTCGTGGAAACGCGCGAAGGACAGCCCCCGCTCTTGAAAACCTGGAAGGTGAAATCCGGCGAATCGACCTGCCTGCACTTCGACGGAAAGGCGTGCAAGTAGCCTCCACCCGGTAGTCATGAGGGCACACCGGGGCTAGTTCTTCGAAGAGTAGCGTGCTAATTCAGTGCGTGAGATACGACGAGGAATGACCCACGCGAGGTAGCTACTCTGAACTGCCTAGCATATCGTCGATGAGCGGACGATTGATGTCGGTACAGCCCATACAAATCGTATCAAACAACGCCTCATGGTCGGCGATAAAGTTCCGCGCATCCGGCAATTTCTCCGCATACACCTGATCGTAGCAGGTCTCGCATAACATCATGAGCCCACGTGATACCGATACTGTCTTCCGGCCTACACTTCCCGCCATGACGACACTCCCTTTCATATATATGTCTCGACGCGCGCAACCAGCGCTACACCGATCCCTTTTGCCGCGCAATCCAGAAATCTTCAGGCTCTAGATCCACTCCACAGATCGCGCACTCATAAATCGACTCCCCTTCAGGCAACCGGATTTCGGTCCGGTCGATCCGGCCCCGGCAGACATGATAGAAATGCCCTCGTGCGTCCTCATTATCGAGCGGATCACTCTCGTATATCAGCACCATAGCTCTTGCTCCGTTGGAACAGCATTACTGAAGTCTGCGCAAAGGTAATGCGTATTGTTAATCGACTATCGAATATTGACGCTGTGAAACCCTTTTATCTATTCCCCAGGATGCTCAAAATGGCTGTTCAGCAAGGCCGCAGCGATGCAAAAGAGCGAGGCCTACCCTTGCGGTACGTTGAGCGACTTTGCGATGCGAGAAGGCAGCTGACGGACATTTTCAGCATCCTACTAAATTTTAAACTGCGCCTCATACAAACCGGCATACACCCCGCCACGTCTCATGAGGGTGTCGTGATTGCCTTCTTCGACAATCGTGCCCTGCTCCACCACCAGGATGCGGTCCACATCGTGTAATGTCGCCAACCGGTGCGCAATGATGAAGGTTGTGCGCCCCTTGGTCAGATCGTTGAGGGCCTCGCGGATTTTGACCTCGGTTTCGGTGTCGATATTCGACGTCGCCTCATCGAAGATCACGATCGGGGGATCTTTCAACAATACGCGAGCAATCGAGACCCGCTGTTTTTGACCGACCGACAACTTAACGCCCCGTTCGCCGATCCAGCTATCATACCCGTCAGGCAGACGGCTGATAAAGTCATGCGCACGCGCGGCGCGAGCCGCCGCTTCCACGCGCTCATGGCTCGCCGACAGATCGCTATAGACGATATTCTGCCGCACCGTTCCGTTAAAGAGAAAGGGCTCCTGCTGCACCAAGCCGATCTGCCCCCTCAAAAATGCCACCGGCAGGTCCCGGACATCGTAGCCGTCCACCAGCACTGCGCCGCTACGGACATCGTAAAACCGCATCAACAACTTCAGTAACGACGTTTTCCCTGCACCGCTGGGTCCCACCAGTGCAATCCGCTCACCGGGCCGCACGGTCAGAGTGACATTGGACAAGACCAGCCCATCCTGCCGGTAGCCGAACTGCACCTGACGGTACTCCACCGCTCCTTGTAACCGCTCGACAGGCCGTACCGCACCGGGGCGATCCTCGACCTCCGCTTTGGTGTCGAGAATTACGAACACGCGTTCGCTGGCCGCCAGGGCATGTTGCAGCATATGGTTGAGCGAATGGATTTCGTTGATGGGCGTATAAAACAGTCCGAGATACGACAGGAACATGACCAACTGGCCGACCGTCAAATTTCCGGCCATCACTTCCTCCGCTCCATACCAGAGAATGAGGACTGTGCCGGTACTGCCCACAAACACCATGCCGGGCCAATACCACGACCACAAAAACATGGCCCGCAAACTATTCTGGCTATAGGTCTGGCTCAGGGTTTCAAAGCGCTTCCGCTCGTAGTCATGCTGATTGAAGCCAATGGTTTCCTTGATACCGGACAGCGCATCCTGCAGGTACGCATTGAGGTCGGCCACACTCTTCCGGATCTCGGCGTAGTAGCCGTGCACCCGCTTCGTAAACCAGGCGGCACACACGATCAAGATCGGGATGGGCAGCAGCGAAAGGAGCGCCAATTTCCAATTCAGGACAAACATCATGATCGTGATACCGACCAGGGTGAGAGAAGCGGTCAGCAGCCCTTCAAGCCCATCGACAAAGATGCGTTCGACATGTTCGGTATCGCTGGTGACCCGGGTCATGATCTCGCCGGTCGAACGATTTTCGAAGTAACTCAGCGATAACCGTTGCAACGCGCCGAAGACCTGCATGCGCAGCGTATGCACGGCCTTCTGTTCCAGCAAATTGTTGAACCGCACCCGCATCGAACTCATCAGGTTCCGCAGGACATAGGAACTCAACAAGCCGCCCAATACCCAGAACAGCAACTCAGGATGTTTCGCCTGGATCACATCGTCGATGACGATCTTGACGAGATACGGCGGAACCAATTCCAGCGCCGTGGCGAGACCCGCACAGACGAAGGTCACCACCGCCAGCATCCGGAATGGCTTGAGGTAAGAGAGAACGCGTAGGAGCGAGTTCACAACGACTCGGGGACCCTGAAGGGATCAGATGACACTGGCCGGTTCCTTTTGCCAATACTTCTGAAACTCATCCATCTGGGTCAGCGTGGAGAAATCGGTCATGCGATCGATGAATAACTTGCCGATGAGATGATCCAACTCATGCTGGATACAGACCGCGTAGAGCCCGCTGGCTTCAAAATCAAACGGTTTGCCGGTACGGTCCAGTCCGGTGACACGCACGATGGAGGGCCGTGTCACCTTGCCCCGCAATCCATCCACACTGAGGCAGCCTTCCCAGCCTTCAACCTGCTCAGGCCCGTAAAAACGAATCGTCGGGTTGATGAGCACCGTCTTTGGAAAGCCCCCTTCACCGGGACAATCCATGACAACCAGTTGCTGTGACCGTCCCACCTGCGGGGCGGCCAAACCGATGCCCGGTTCGTCATACATGGTTTCAAACATGTCATCGATGAGCTGCTGAAAGGCTGCTTTTTTTATTTCACTCGGGGATACCGACTGTGCCTGCTGCCGAAGAACCGGATTTCCCAGTTTACTGATTGCCAATATGGCCATACTGCACCCTTACTTTTCCCTTATATCTCTACCTCTACGCGACCGACTGGATCGCGCACTGATTGCCTGCGTATGTACCTACCACGGCGTTTTGATGCTGCGCAACCGCCTCGTGCCGTCCAACGTCAGCCGGCTTGTTTGCGGCTCTTCGGATCAGGAATTTCAAACGTCTCCTTGGATTGATTCCACCATTCAATCCATTCCTGGGCCCAGCTCTGGCGATCCTGCTTGTTGGACGCATCCCAATCGTGGAATTCGGTCTCGTGACGGGTCAATGTCCACAAGGATTGGACGGCAGACATGGCGACAAACTTTTCTTCGTCTCCCAGCAGATCGATCAGCGGTTGGATCACGTCTTTTTTCCGCACATACCGAGCTTCGAACGCCGCCGCCTTGCGGATCACCGAATTCGGATCCTTGGCCATGGCTTCAATAGCCGGGGGCGCCTGCTGAGGGTCGAGCCGCACGGCCACGCGCAACGCATGTTCACGAATACGCGGAATTTCAGTCGCCGATTTCGCGGCGTCCAGCAAGGCCGGCGCAGCAGCCGGGGCTTTAATCATCGACATCGTCTCAATGGCATTGTACCGGATACGGGGTCCGGGCATCGCAAGGGCCTTGGTCAATACGGGAAGCGCGGACTCGCCCAGGTGAACAAACTCTCCCATCGCCCAGAATTCCTGCTTTCCTTCTAAGAGGGGCAAGAGCGATTCCGCCCGTTGAAGCTCTTCCGGCGTCAGCGCCTTGGTATTAGGTGCAACCGAGACATCGGGGACCGGTTCCGACTTGGGCGGCGCCTCATACGGCATTTGCACCGGCCACACCCTGGCGGCAGACCAGCCCGCTTGAGGGCTCATTCCTATCAGGCCCAGGAGAACCAGACCCAGCACCGCCATCTGACGCATCCTCTGTTGCCCCGTTCCCATCATGATCACATCCCTCTCACACACCTAGTCGTTAATAAGGGGCCGGCGGCTCCTGTCCGGCTTCCGCCGGGGCATCCTTCGCCGTGCGCCGGTGAACCACCTCATACAACACCGGCAACACCACCAGGATGAGCGCCGCCGCAGTCAACATGCCTCCCACCACTACCCGCGCCAGGGGCTGTTGTGCCTGCGAGCCGATTCCGGTCGCCAATGCGGCCGGAAGCAACCCGATGGCCGCCGCCAGCGTGGCCATCAGAATGGGACGCATCTGAACGTCCGCGCCCTTCAGAATGGCCTCACGCAAGTCCAGGCCGCTGCGCCGAAAATCCTCAATACGGGAGATTAACAGGACTCCCCCGAGAATCGCTACTCCCAGCGTCGAAATCACGCCCACGGCGGCAGAAATGCTGAAGTGTGTTCCCGTGAAGACGAGCGAAAAGATGCCTCCGATCAGCGCAAAGGGCACCGTCACCAGGACGAGCAAAGCGTTGGTCAGCGAATTAAACGTCGTATAGAGAAGAAACAGAATAATCACCAGGCTTACCGGGACGATCATCGTCAGGCGTTTTTGCTCCGCCGTCAGTTGATCGTACTGCCCCGCCCATTCGATCCGGTACCGCTCGGGGAGCGACACGGCTTGCGCCATTTTGGTCTGCGCCTCTTTCACCGTACTTTCCAGATCGCGCTCGCGTACGCTGAATTTAATCGGGATATACCGCTCATTGTTTTCACGGTAGATGATGAAGGCGCCGGTTTGCGTCCGGATCGTCGCGACTTGTTTCAGAGGAATTCTGGCGCCATCCGGTGTGTTGACCAGAATATTGCCAATGGTCTCCGCATCCCGCCGGAACTCCGGCAGAAACCGGACGACCAGATCGAACAACCGCTCGCCCTCGAACACCTGCGTCACTGCCTGCCCACCCACCGCTGCCTGGACCACGGCGTTGACATCGGAGACACGCAAGCCATACCGCGCGCTGGCTTCGCGGTCGACCTGAATCAAGAGATTCGGTTGCCCGACCAGGCGGAAGATTCCCAGATCTTTCACCCCGCGCACACCCTTCATGACCGATTCGATTTCCCCCGCCTTCGCTTCCATCGTTTTGAGGTCCGTGCCGAACAGCTTGATGGAATTCTCCCCCTTCACGCCGGACATCGCCTCTTCCACATTGTCTTGAATGACCTGCGAAAAGTTAAAGATGATGCCGGGGATGACTTTGAGGCGATCTTCGATTTCCTCTACCAGTTGATCTTTGGTCAGCCCCGGCCGCCAGTCTTTATGCGGCTTGAGATTGGCGAGAAATTCGGCGTTAAAAAAACTGGTGGGATCGGTACCGTCGTCGGGCCTGCCTAGCTGAGACACGATCGTGACGACTTCCGGCGATTTCCTGAACATCTGCCGGATCTCGCCGGTCAACCGGGCCGCTTCGTCGAATGAGATATCCACCGGCATCGTGGCGCGCACCCAGAGGTTCCCTTCCTCCAATGCCGGCATGAATTCCCCACCGATAAACTGCAACGCTCCAAAGGACGCCACCAACAGCAGTACGGCGGCGCCGATGACTTTCACATTGTGAGCCAACGCCCATCGCAACACCGCGAGGTAGGTCCGGCGAATCGCGCTGACGAACCGCGTATCCTGTTCTGTCACCACACCGGTCAGAAGCAGGGAGCACAGCACTGGGGCCAGCGTAAACGCCATGAGCAGCGCCCCGAACAGGGCGAACCCATAGGTGATCGACATCGGCGCAAAGATTTTCCCCGGCACCCCGGTCATCGTGAACAGCGGAATAAACGCCACGACGATGATGGCCGTGGAAAAGAAAATCGGCTGACCGACCTGGCGGGCGGCGCGCACAATCTGCTGCGGCACCGTCAGGCCCAGGCGGCGATCATGCCCCAGATGGAAGAAGATGCTTTCCACCATGACGAGGGTCGCATCGACGATGATGCCGAAATCGATGGCGCCCAGGGAGATCAGGTTCGCGGACTGCCCGATCATCACCATCATCGTAAAGGTAAACAGCAGGGACATCGGAATAGTCAGTGCCACAATCAGCGAGGCACGGAGATGACCGAGAAACACAAACAGGATGACAAACACGAGCACCATGCCGCTGATCAGAATATCCGTGACGGTTTCGACTGTCGTATGGATCAGGGCCGTGCGATCGTAGAACGTCTTGATCTTGACCCCTTCCGGCAACTTCCACTTATTCAACTCCTCGACTTTTTCCCGCACCCGCTCCAAAACGGACAGCGCCTTGTAGCCTCGTTGGAGCAGAATGACGCCTTCGACTACGTCGTCGTTGTCATCGATGCCGACCTTGCCAAGGCGCACCCGGTGGCCGACGGACACCGTCCCCAGCGTCTTGACGAAAATCGGGGTGCCTTCTTTTTCGGCGACCATGACGTTTTCAATATCCGCCAGCCCGTTGATCAACCCGAGGCCGCGAATGTTGTAATTTTGCGCGCCCACGGTCAGGTAGTTGCCGCCGACGTTGGCATTGCTGTTGGTCAAGGCTTCCATCACCTGCGCGAGACTGACCTGGTAGCTGATGAGTTTTCCCGGGTCGATATCGACGTGATACTCCTGCGTCGTACCGCCAAAGGCCGTCACATCGATGATCCCGGGCACCCGCCGGAACTCGCGTCGCAATTGCCAATCCTGGATGGTTTTCAGATCGGTCAGGCTCGCCTTCCCGTCGCCCTGCAATTCATACCGGTAAATCTCGGCAATCGCCCACCAGGGCGATAGGGCCGGTTGCACATTTTGCGGGAGGCTGAGAGTTGAGAGGCGATTGACGACTTCCTGGCGGTCGAAGAAGTACTGGGTGTTGAAATCGAAATAGATTTTGATGTCGCTCAATCCGAAAATCGAGAGCGAGCGGATATCGGTGAGGCCGGGCATTCCGTTGAGCGCGACTTCGATGGGGATCGTGATTTGCCGTTCGATTTCCTCCGCGGACCAGCCGGGAAACTGGGTGATCACCTCGACCATGGGCGGCGAGGGATCGGGATAGGCAACGATGTCCAGCTGTTGAAAGGCGTACAACCCGCCGAAGAGGAGCGTGAATCCGAACGCACAGACGAGAAACCGCTGCACCAGGGAGAGTTCGACGATTCGAACCATCATATCGCTTCAGGACGTCGTTGTTGACATCGACGCATGATCACCGGCCTGATCATCCCTTCACCTCCTGCCCTTTAACCAAGACTGCGCCTTTAGTCACGATGCGCTGGCCCGATGTCAGGCCTTCCAAAATACGGACTTGCCCGCTGGACACATTCGATACGGTCACTTCATGCTTGAGGTAGTGATCCGTTCCTTCCACGACATAGACAAAATGTTTGCCGTCGATCTCGACGACGGCTTCCTTGGGAATCGTGAGAAACGGAGTGGCATCGCCGATATCCAATCTGAGCCGCGCGAACATCTCCGGCTTCAGTCGCTGATCCCGATTGTCGACCCAGGCGCGCACTTTGATGGTGCGGGTGTTGGGATCGACCACGTCACCGATGGACGCGACCACGGAGGCAAAATCGGTCCCCGGATAGGCCTCCACATTGATGCGGCCCACCTGACTGACTTTCACCAACGCCAGGTCCCGCTCGTAGACATCGGCCACGACCTGCAACCGGTCCAGATCGGCCACCGTAAACAACACCTGGCCGACATCACCTCCAACCGACTGTCCCGGGGTGACAGCCCGTTCCACCACCGTTCCCGTCAAGGGACTCTTCATCTCAAAGCGTGACGTGATCCGTTGTTGCGCGAGTGGTTTTTCCAGCTCGGCGGCCGGAATGCGCAAGGACAACAACCGCTCCTTGGCCCGTCGGAATTCAGCCCGTGCCTTGATCAAATCATTTTCGGCCTGCTTCAGGTCTTTCAGCGCCAGCGCCTTCGTGGCGTAGAGTTCCTTGGCCAGTTCTTGCGCCCGCGTCGAGTATTCCAGTTCGGACGCCTCTTTCACAAACTCCGAATAGGCCGCGGTAATATCCGAACTGTCGATGACCAACAATGTCGCCCCTGCCTCCACCCGGTCTCCCAGTTTGGCGCGCACTTCCACGACCCGCCCCTGCAAGGGTGATGAAATTTTCGAGTAGCGATCCTCCCCATAGGCCACCTTGCCGACGAGCACCAACTCCGGTTGGGCCGGTTTGAAATCCACCACCGCCGTTTCAATTTGGCCGGAAGACGGGGCGCTGGCTGGCGTAGCGATGGATTCAGATGAGGCGGACGGCGGGGAAGGCGCGGGATCTTGCTTTTGACTGCACGCGGAGAGGGCAAGCACAACGGTCAGCCCTACGACCGGAATTGCGCCGGAACTCATGACGCAATCTCCTGCCCCACAGAACTTTCCAATTGGAACAGATTCCGCTGATAGGAAAACAGGGCTTCGATAAAATTCTGCTGGATCGTGCGGGACGTGCGCGCCGCGTCGAGGAGATCGAGAATCGTGGCCCCACCGCGTTCATAGGCGCGCTCCACGATGGTAAATGTTGAACGGGCATCTTCCAGCACGCCCGCCAGATACGCCTCCACCAAACGGCGGCTCTGCAGGAGATTGTGATAGGCCACATCCACCTGGTTCTCGACCTGGTTGACCGTGCGATCCAGCTCCGCCTGGGCCGACTGCACACCCACCTCGGCTTGAACAATACCGCCCTGATTCCGATTAAAGAGCGGCAAGGGCACGCCGAGATTCAAAATGGCCATTTGCTGGTTGTCCGGTCCGCGCGATCCTTGCACCGAATACCCCGCGCCGATGGTCACATCCGGGACCCGG
>DAONAB010000025.1:12474-14198 GCA_035400805.1 Nitrospira sp.
CGTGCGAAACGATCCCGGTTTTCCTCCGCCAAAGCCAGTCTGCGCTGCGCCACCAGCACGCGGTAGTAGGCGTCTTTGATGGTAAATCCCAGCTGACGGATGGCATCTTCAAAGTCCGCTTCCACCGACTGCAAGCCGAAGCCGGCGCTTTCGATGCGATAGCCGCGTTTGCCGGCCAATTCAAAGAGTTGCTGCACCTGCACCGTGAAGGCGCCGGTTTTCGCCAGCGTATTGCCCTGAGTAAATGACGCGACGTTGCCGAGCTGCGCGACAGGGTTTGGGAAGAGCCGCGCCGTAATCTGTTGGCCCTTGCTCGATTCGATGCCGTACTTGGCAATGAGCAGATCCAAATTCTGCTTGATAAAGAGGGCCATCGCCTCGGACAAATTCAATCGGACAACCGGGGGCGCAAATGAAGCGGCCGGGCTCGTGGCGGCTCCCGATGGAGATTCCGCAGCCTGCACCCAGCCGCTTCCGAAGAGAATCAGCCCCAGCAATGCCATCAGGCACCAGAGTCTGCCTAGCGGATGCCCTGCGCGGACAGCATTCGTGAAGCCGGTGTTGTCTTGGGACATGTCGTCACACATGGTGCGGGAATATCGATCAACCGAGGACAGGGCACGCATTATACTCATTCTTCCCCGCATTTCAAACATGGACCATGGCTCCGGTCATTGCATCTTGAGCTCGGTCCACGCCCGGTCGTAGAGCCGGATCCCTTTGCCCACATCACGCATCCACTCCAACCGGACCAATTGCTCGAGGGGCGGATAGATGGCTGGATTTTCGCGCGTCGACACATCCACGAGTTCCCGGGCCAGCCGGGAGGTGGACGCAAAGCGGAGTCGCTCCGATGTGCGGGCCGCCACGCCCGGCTCCATCAAGTAGTTGATGAACCGCATGGCCAGCTGTTTCTGTGGCGCCGTCCGGAGCACCACCAGACCATCGGCCCAAATGGTGGCGCCTTCCTTCGGTACCACATAACGAATAGACGGCCGATCGGCCATGGCCCGCGCCACCGGTCCGCCCCATCCGTGCGCCAGCACGACCTCCCCGGACGCGAGCAACTGATCGTAGTGATCACTCGTGTAGGTTTTGACCAGCGGCTTTTGTCGCAGCAAGTGCTCCTTGGCCGATTCAATCACCTGCGGGTCAATGCTGTTCATCGATTGCCCCATCGACCGTAAGACCGCCCCGAACACCTCGCGTTGGTCATTCAACATGCTGATACGACCCTTGTAGCGCGCATCCCACAGGACCGACCAACTGTCCGGGGGCGCTGCAATCGCCGCGGAATCGTACCCGATTCCCACCGTGCCCCAGAGATACGGAACCGAATAGCGGCGTTCGGGATCAAACGGCAGGGTTTGCAAATGCGGTTCCAATTGCCTGGTGTTGGGCAAGGCGGCCTGGTCCAGTTCACTGAGCAGGCCCTGCTGGATCATGATCGCCACCATAAAATCGGACGGGACCGCCACGTCGTAGCCGGTGGCGCCACTCTGCAACTTCGCCAACAGTTCTTCATTGCTGCTGAAGGTATCGATGACGACTTTCACCTGCTCACGCCGTTCGAATTCCTGGATGATCTCCGGCCCCACATAGTCGGACCAGGTGAAGTAGTGCAACACGGGGCGCGACTCGGCCCGGTCCTCGCCCGTCCCTTGCCCGCAAGCCGTGAGCCATCCGGTAAGCCAGACCAGGCCGAGACACCACAGGGCTATTCC
>DAONAB010000025.1:14298-17443 GCA_035400805.1 Nitrospira sp.
GCGGAACACCTGCCAGGAATCGGCGCCGAGATCGGCTGCCGCCTCGCGCAACATCGGGTCGAGTTTGCGCAGGCGCGTGCGGATCATGATCGTGACGAGGGGGATATTGAACACAATGTGCCCGAGGATGACCGTGATGAGGCCCAGCGGCATATGGACCGTCACAAACAGTAGCATCAACGCCACGCCCATCATCACTTCGGGAATGACGAGCGGCAGCACCAGACTGCCTTCAAGCATCTGTTGCCGGCGGTGCGGCATCTGCTCCATTCCAAGCGCCAGCAGCCCCCCAAGGCCGGTGGCACCAATGGTCGACACCAGGGCGATGAGCAGACTGTTCGCGGTCGCGGCCAGCAAGGCTTCGTCATGCCACAGCGCCGCATACCATTTCAGCGTTGCCCCTCGCCAGGTCATCGAGAGATGAGCGGCGTTAAAGGAGTACAGCACCAGTACGATAATCGGCCCGTACAGGAAGAGCATCGCGAAGAGGCTGACGGCTTTGAGGCCGACCGATCGCTGCTTCACCGTCCCTCCGATCGACCGTCTCCGGGGCCGGCCTGCCGGTAATAGAGGACCACCGCCGCCATCACGATTCCCATCAGGACAAAGGATACGGCCGAGCCGAGCGGCCAGTCGCGCACGACCAGATATTCGTGCTGAATCAGGTTCCCGATCATCATGCTGCGCGCGCCACCCAACAAATCCGGCGTAATGAAGGAGCCGATGGACGGAATGAACACCAGAATGCAGCCGCCCACAATTCCCGGCATCGTGAGCGGCACCACGACGCGCGTCAAGATTGCCCAGCGGGACGCGTAGAGATCCCACGCCGCTTCGACCAACACAGGGTCCAGTCGCTCCACCGCCACGTACAGCGGCAACACCATGAACGGAAGGTATCCATAGACCAATCCGATCACGACCGCCGCGGGGGTATAGAGCAATTCCAGCGGCTCTGTGATCAGCCCGAGCGCGACCAGTAGATGGTTGGCCAAGCCGTCATGCCGCAGCATGATCATCCAGGCGTAGGTTCGCACGAGAAAGTTCGTCCAGAACGGCAGCATGACCAGGAGCAGCAGCACCGGCTGCCAACGGGCCGGACTGCGCGCAATCACATAGGCCAAAGGAAAACCCAGCAGGAAACAGATGAGCGTCGTGAGGGTCGCGTACCACAACGACTGGCCAAGAATTTTTCCGTAGAGCGGATGCAGCAGATCGAGATAGTTCGCCCAGGTGAACTCCCACACGATGCCGCCATAGGTTCCCCGCGAGGCAAAGCTGATGGCCAACACCAACAAGAGCGGGACGAGAAAGAACAGGAGCATCCAGAGCAGGCCGGGAGCGGCCAGCCAGCAGGAACGGCAGGAGTCTTGCGCAGCGGGAGATGGGTGCGAGACCTCGTCAGGCGGCATGGTCACTCAACAAATACTCGCCCCTCACCCAAGGCCCAGTGGAGAAATACCGCATCACCCGAAGCATAGGGCGGTTGCACGCTGCCGGTTGTCCTAGTTTCCCAGAGCGTGTCCCGGCCTACTCGGACGAGATACTTCGTCTCGCTGCCGGCAAAAAGCACCTTCTCGATGACACCGGGGAGCGCCGTATCACGGTCTCCCGGCCGGTCGCGTGACATGCGGAGTTGTTCCGGCCGAAGCGACCACATGGCGGGATGACCGGCTGACGCCTCAGGACCAAGGCGCACGGGAAATTTCGGCACCCGATCGTCGGCCGGCTGAAACAGATGCGCGTCTTCCACCGCATCGCCGACTCGTCCCGGCAGTTCATTCGACACGCCGAGAAATCGCGAGACGAAAAGCGTGCGCGGATTCTCGTACACCTCGCGGGGAGTTCCCACCTGCCACATCCGCCCCTGGTGCATGACGGCGATACGATCGGACATCATCATCGCCTCCTCCTGATGGTGCGTGACGCAGACACAGGTCAGCCCCGCCTGTTCCTGAATCGACTTCAACTCCACCTGCATCGCTTGCCGCAATTGTTGATCGAGGGCCGCCAGCGGTTCATCGAGCAGGACCACGGCCGGCTTATTGACCAAGGCTCTGGCCAGGGCCACTCGTTGTTGCTCGCCGCCGGACAATTGGGCCGGCTTCCGCTTTTCCTTGCCGACCAGCTTGACCATCGTCAGGGCTTGCCGGACCTGGTCGTCGATGAGCCCAGCAGGCACCCGGCGCATTTTGAGGCCGAAGGCGACATTCTCCGACACGGTCAGATGGGGAAAGAGTGCGTACGATTGAAACACGAGGTTCACGGGCCGGCGATTCGGCGGGACGCCCAGCATCGATCGGCCGTCGATGAGCACGTCCCCGGCATCCGGATCTTCGAACCCGGCCACGATGCGCAAGACCGACGTTTTTCCGGCGCCGCTCGGCCCGAGAATGGAAAAAAATTCTCCCCGCCGGACCTGAAAACTCACGTGATCCACGGCCGCCACCGGGCCATGATTCCGCACAATGTCTCGAATGTCGATCGTCGGGGTTATCGACGAAAGGGATTGACCGGAGGCGATGAGGGGAGAAGTGGAAAAGGTGGCCATCGAGGGCTGGGGTCAGACCGCCGCGTCGACGGTCTCGAATCAATGCTCCAAATCAACTTTGGAACTGACGTCGCGCAGATGCTTCCGCACGCGCACGCGATGTTCATGCTTTCGCAACAGTTCACGGCGGATCACATCGCGGTCTTCCGCCACGATCCGCACGAGCCGGTCGTTATCTTCGGCGTGATTGCGCACGAGCTCGGACAAGCGCTGCACCTGTCGCTCCAATCGCTCCAGCCGCCAGACCATTTCCATCATGGGATTGGCCGGTTCGATCGCTGGCTTGACGACCGCCGGACGGGCATTCTGCTTCTTCATGTCCGCTCCTTCTCTTCCGCCCGACCGCTGTCGGGAACACACGTTGAATCGTAGTATCATCCGAGTCGGATTTGAAGTCAATCATTCTGCAACCTTTCTATTCACCCGTCGTCCTGCTACAATCGGCGCATCTATGGCGAAGATCTTCACGATGGTGCTGGCGGGAGGAAAAGGCGAACGACTCCACCCTCTCACCGACCAGCGCGCAAAACCTGCGGTCCCCTTCGGCGGGAAATATCGCATCATCGATTTCACGCTGAGCAACTGCCTGAACTC
>DAONAB010000026.1:0-2048 GCA_035400805.1 Nitrospira sp.
GTCCGACCGTGAACCTTAGTCGACGTCCAAGACTCTTCCTCGCGTTCTCCAGCCTGGCCCTTTTGTGTCTCCTTCAATTTATCCCGGTGCTCCCGGTAGATGCCCGCTCTTTCGTCCTCAGCCGCTTCGATGTGGAGCTGCAAGTCCTGTCCGGGGGCGACCTGCTCGTGACGGAAACCGTCAGCCTCCGCTTCGAAGGCGCATGGAACGGGATTGAGCGCCTGATTCCCGTCGAATACCGGACCCCGCAAGGCTTCAACTACACGTTGCTGCTGAACCAGGTCACAGTCACGGACGAACGAGGTACCCCGCTCACATTTGAGAGCAGCCGGGAGCGGCATTACCGCAACTTTAAGATCTGGATCCCCGGGGCGACCGATGCCACCCGCACGTTCGTCTTGAAGTATCGTGTGAGAAACGGGCTGAAATTTTTCGAGGATCACGACGAACTCTACTGGAACGTCACCGGCGACGAATGGGACGTGCCCATCGAACAGGCTTCCGTGCGAATCATTCTTCCGCCGCACACTACAGGGCTCCGTGCCCAAGCCTTTACGGGAGCCTATGGCGCACGGGAGGCCGCGGCGACGGTTGCGATCGTCGGCTCCGGCATCGAGATGACCATGACACGCCCGCTCGGTTTTCGCGAGGGCCTTACCGCCGTCGTCGGCTGGGACAAGGGTATTGTAGCGGCTCCCACGGCGGTGGATCAGACAGAGACCTTTCTCGTGAGCAATTGGGCGCTGGGGATTCCCTTGCTGGTCTTCCTCGTCATGTATCGCCTGTGGGCCACGCGAGGCAGGGACCCGCGACTCCGGCCGATCACAGTCGTCTACGAACCGCCGGATGGACTGACTCCCGCCGAAGCCGGCACCCTTGTGGATGACAGTCCAGACACGCGCGACCTCACCGCCACCGTCGTCGATCTCGCCGTACGAGGATATCTTCGAATCGCCGAGCAGAAAGCCGAGCACTTATTCGGCCTCTGGTCGAGCACCGACTATCGGTTTCATCGCACCAAGCCTGTGCAGGAGTGGAGAACCTTGCCGGCGTATGAGCGGCTCCTGCTGGAAGCCCTGTTCAAAGACAGCGCCGCCGAAGAGGTCTCGTTGAGTTCGCTCGAAAACCGCTTCTACAAATCCCTGCCTCCGATCCAAGACGCACTCTTCGAGTCGCTCCAACAGCGGAAGTACTATACGCAGCGTCCGGACCGGGTGAGGCAGGGGTATCTGATCGGCGGTGTGATACTGGGCATGCTGCTGACCGTCGGACTTTCCGTAGTGGCCGCTCGATGGGGGATGGCGCCGATGACATTCCTCTGGGCCGGCCTGTTCTCAGGCCTGATCGTGGCCGGATTCGGCCGCATCATGCCGGCCCGCACCATGCAAGGCACGAGAGCGCTGGAAGGCGTATTGGGATTCGAGGAATTTCTGACCCGCGTGGAAGCCGACCGATTCGATCGGGTCATCAAGACCCCGGAGCTGTTCGAAAAATTTCTCCCTTATGCCATGGCGCTCGGCGTGGAGAAAAATTGGGCACGAGCCTTCGAGTCGATCGTCATGACCGCTCCAGCCTGGTACCAGGGGAGCGACCTCGCGCAGTTCAATACGCGCGGCTTCACGAGCCGCATGGGCGACATGGCATCGCGCACCAGTTCGACGATGAACTCAGCCCCGCGCAGTTCCGGCGGATCAGGTTTCAGTAGCCGTGGATCGTCGGGTGGCGGATTCGGAGGCGGAGGTGGACGCGGGTTCTGATACGCGGCTGCGCCAACAGTGCGTTACGTGGTCGCCTTGTGCTCCCCGCTCGTGTTGGGAGCGGGAACACCCTACAATTCGTAGATGACGGTAGTCTGCGCCAGATCACTGAAATCGGGCCAATACTTCTTATCGAAGCCCGGCGCGTGTTGCAACTCACGCTTGGCGGCAGTTATCAGGACGTGGCGGGAAGCTGTCTTCGCCCTTCTTCCATCTCGATGAGATCAAAGAGGGGATGCTGTGTGAAATCGACCTGCAGGGCCAACTCAGGGCTCAGCCTGGCCAGAAACC
>DAONAB010000026.1:2148-8097 GCA_035400805.1 Nitrospira sp.
CGCTCGCGGGGCGAGCGGAGCCTAGGCAGCATAGAACACCGAGGCCCGCATCACCGTGCCTCTTTCCCCGAACTCGAAGACTTCCAGCGCGAGACGTCCGTTGAGCGAGCGGTACTGCACTGCCACGGTATTGCCGACGCCCAGCAGGATTGCCAACAGTTCCAACTTGAGATCAGGCACCGCCTGCAGACAGGTGTTCCAGTAGGCCCGGATCTGCGACTTCCCTGTCAGACGGCCGGAAGGTTCACCACCGTATGTTGCGATCAACGGCGACGACAACTCCACGTCGTCAGCATAGTGCGAAAGCACCAGCTCCACGTCCCGGCTATTCCATGCCGCGATCCATTCCCGCGCAAAGTTCTCGGCGAAGGCTCGATCAATCCGTCTCATGTGTCCCTCGGCGCGATCCAATTAGGTCAACATCATTGACCTGTTGCAATCTAGCCTCTGCTCCGTATTATGTCAATATGACTGACCTACCCCCTCACTCTCCCGCACGTGAGCAGGACCTGAACCGGGCGCTTGAGGCGCTGCATTTTGCCTTTCGCGCGGTCATCCGGAAACCCGACGCCGATCTGGCCAGACTTGGCTTGACTCGTGTCCACCATCGGCTGCTCTATTTCATCGCGCGACAACCGGGGAGTTGCATCGGCGACATCGTGCGCTGCATGGCCTTCACCAAACAGTACCTGCACCGGCCGCTCGCGCAGTTGATCGAGCAGAACTATGTCGCGGTGTCGCGGGATGAGGGCGATCGGCGGATCAAACGTCTGACGCTCACCGCCCGAGGCCTGCGGCTGGAAGAGAAACTGTCAGGAGAGCAACGGCGGCGCTTCGCGCTGGTGTTTCGCGAAGCGGGGCCGTCAGCCGAGCAGGGATGGCATCGGGTAATGGCCCTGCTGGCCGACCGGCGATTCGATTGAGTCTCGACGCGGATTAGAGGGACGACACCAGCACCTGTTCAATCGACCCGGCCACGGGGTGGAGTTCCGTCCGGGCAAATCCTGCCGCGGCAAACATCTGCTCATACTGCCGGAAGGTATAGGCGTCGCCTTCCGGCGTCGTCGCGAGCATGATCAGGCTGAACTCCGCCACCGGCGGCGGCGTGACACGATTCTCGTCCGGCACGAATTCCAACGTAATGACCCGGCCGCCGGGGGCAAGCGAGCGATGGATTTTGCGCAATAACGATTCGCAGGTCTGCACCGAGAAGTGGTGGAGAAAGTTTGTGAGTAGGACGAGATCATACCCCTCGCCGAACTCCTGCTGAAACGCGTCGCCCTCGATGGTCCGGTAGCGCGACGCGATACCGGCCTGTTGGGCGAGTTCCCTGGCGACGGTCAAGACGTTGGGCCAGTCCAACGCCACGATCTCCGCCTGCGGGCATCGGCTTCCGATCTCGACGCCGAAAAGCCCATGCCCCGCCGCGATATCCAACACCTTCTTCACGTTCGGCTGCGACTGCCGGACGAACATGCCAATCTCCTCCGCCGGCTTGGCCATCATCGGGATCATAGAGCGCGCAAAATCCACCCACAGTGGATGCTCGGGCGCGACGGTTCCCGCCTCCCCGGCCACCGTGCCTCCCTTGCGCACGGCCTCGGTCAAATTCTCAAACGCGGCGATGAACTTCGGCGCATGCAAAAACCCCAGGACGGACCCCATATAGGCGGGCGAACGACGGTCCAGAAACACCGCACTGTCCGGCGTAAACTTGTACCGATCGCCTTCTTTGGTGAGGAATCCTTGGATGGTGAGGTAATCCGCCAGAATGCGCACGCCACGCTCGGCCGCGCCACAACGCTGAGCCAGGGCCGGCACCTGATCATGGCCTAGTCCGATGGCGGTAAACAGATCAAGTTCAACGGCAGCCTTGAGCGCCTGCGACCGTTGGTAGGCATTGGCCGTCTGAAAGAACAACTGCGGGGTCGGCCCCCCGGCCGGTTCCGGTTTCAACATCGGCAACACTCCTCGGTTCGATGGTGGCAGCCATGTGACCAATCGGCATTGACTGGATTGTAATCCTTCGGGCGGATGGATGCGAGGGTGGGCGATCGAGAGCCGGTGACACTCCCACGAGGAGTGCGTAAGTGCAAGAGTGGGCCCGGAGATGAATCTTCAGCGCGTGGCCGGTTTATGCGTGACGGTCAGCGAGGTGCCGGCAGGAAACGCAGATCCCAGTCGAACCGCTCGCTCCTGGCCGCGCACCGTGACGCGCATGGCCTGCCCGTCCCATTGCCAGGTGATCGATCCACCGGGCAGCGCGAGGTTGGAGACGGACATCGGTTGCGACACCCAGGCCCCGGTGATACCGGCGCCGATCACCACGGTGGGCTCCGCCGCCTGCTCATCGAGATAGGCCAGCATGTCCTGCTGCAAGAGAAGGAGTAACGCCGCCGTTTCATAGTCCGGCGTGACGGCCAGCTCGTTGTGCCATCCACGCGCATATTGCCACCCGTCGGCCACTTCGTCCTTCCCTGACAGCGCCGCTTCCCAGGTGTACAACCCCGGCGACGCCTGCTGCCCCCAGAGCCGGTGCAGCACCGTCCAAACCGCTTCAGGCTTGCCCTGCCGCAAAGCCTGATGGGCCTGAGACAATTGCCCCGCGCTCGTCGTCTGATCGGCAGACGGCCGATACGTCGTCAACGGTTGTTTGAGTTGATGGCGGCGGGATGACGGCGCGGCTAAGGCCCGTAGACTCACCGGTGTCGCGCTGCCCTCCATGATGCCGTTGGAAGACTGTCGCTGCCAGCTCTCCAATAACCCTTGCGCCTGCGTCCGCCACCGTGCGGCCTGTTGGCGCTTGCCCAGCCGTTCGGCAAACTCGGCTGCGGCGACGAGGCCGCGATAACTGACCGCATTCACATAGAGTGCCGGCCACTCATCGCCGACCCGGCCGACAATGAGTCCTTCTCGTGCCGGCTGCGCCAGCACAGCGGTCCTGGTCTGGCGTAGATGTTGAAAATCATGGGGGGCCGGGACCGTATACGGCTCGACGAGCGGCGACTTCGCCGTCAGCATGTCCTCGATACGTCTGGCCTTCCTGAGAATATGCGGCCACAACCACTCGTCATGCATCTTATCGGCGATATAGTCGGCGGACTCGGTGAGTGCCCAAATGGCCAGACCCGGGGCATCGGCCTCCGGCCCGGATCCGCCGGCAAAATCCTGCATGGCCAAAAATTGCGAGAGCACCCGGCTGACCCGGGGCTCACCCGCGCGGGCGAGTGCCGCGGTAATATACGCGCCCTGGCGATGCCAGGCCCGGTAGAAGACCGCCGGATCACCGGGTCGCGTTTCATCATCGACCAGACTCATCATCAAGTGGGTGATCTGCGCATTCATGGAGGCTTGAACGCGCGGATCCGGCAGCGCGAGTCGCGCCCGCTTCGGGGCTTGTTTGTAATGCCCCTCGATTTCAACCGGAGGACGCAAATCCGACAATATCATCCGGATCTCTTCACCGGGCTTCGCCGCGGCCGGCGCAAATTGGAGCCGCGCGTATCCCCAGCCGGACTCGCCGACCCACGAGGTGGCGGCCGATTGTGCGGTCATCCAGCCGGCCTGGTTCTCATCCCCCATCGCCACCCGGTCGGGAGCGGGCGTGGCGGCCACGGCCCACCGATGGTTCACCGTGACTTGTCCGGCTTCTTGATTCAGCGCCGTCACGGGACCGCCGGCCGGGCCCACGCTCCGGATGACGATGACGGGCACATGGTTCGTCATATTCTTGAAGCGAAGCTCCCAGCGTGACGCATCCAGGCGCGTCCATGTTGCCTGGTAGTAGGGCGTTTGGGTGGCGATGGCGGGAATGATCGGATGGCCGGACGGCACGAATTCTTGCTTGATCTCGTTGATCGGGACCGTCTGACTCACGACCACAGGCGTGCCGGCCGCATCGCACAACCAGAGCGAGACGCCGAAACTCGGAAGCTGCGGACTAAAATCTCCGCCGGGTTCGTGATACGCCGTTCCTCCTTCAGGGGACCCGGGAACGGCCAGGGGCACATGCCCGACAGACCTGGGCCACGGCCGCTCAGGATCTTTCTCCATCATGGATGTCATCAACTCCCGTTGGGGCGTGAACTGCGTCGCCGTGTGCGTCGCGGCCTGCAACTGTTGCCAGTTATTTACGGCAACGCACAATACAAGCACCCCGGCCACGCCGGTGACGATGCGTCGACCGGGACCGAGGGTTCCCAACGCCGCCACCCCCAGGAGGAGTGGCATGAAATTCAAACTGTAGACAAACGTTTCTTCCCCGTAGAGCATATGCAGCAGGATCTCAAATGCCAGCATGCTCCCGAGTACGAGCCGGAACCGCAGGTGCTGGTCCATCGTCACCATCCGCCACAATCCGTTGAGGAGTAGTCCCGACCAGAGACCAACAGCCACAAGCCCGAGCGGACCGGCCGAACCGGGAGCGGAGAACTGGAACGTCAGCCGCTCCGAGAGGCGAAAGGCATCCGCATGTGCCTGCGCATAGGCATCGTCTTTCACAAAGCGAACGGCGGGCGCGACGAGACTATGAAAGACAATCGACGACGCCACATTGGCGATGCCGCCCGCCTGAGGATGGTTCACAAACGAGGTCTCCTCGCGATGGCCGATGAAAAACACCGCTGAGGGGAAGATGATTTTCTGCACGCCCCACAGAATCACGACGAGGCACAGCGCATTGACGGACAGTTGCACGGCCTGCTTCCAAGGCCATCGCGCCAGGCTGATGAGTAATCCCGCCATCCAGTTCGTGACGGTGAAACTCAAGGTCAGCGCGCTGGCCGCCACATAGACGCTTGCTCCCAGCGGGCGCTGCTCCGTGTACAGCAGCAGCACGAACGCCAGCATGATCGACAGGGAACCCCAGGAATAGGAATTGGGCACCGGCAGCCAAAACAATGCTGACGCGCTAACGAGCCCGAGCGAGGTCAGGACTATGGCGTCCCACTTCCGGCAACCGAGTAACCGGAATACCATGTACAGCGTGCCGCTCCAGAGGCCGCCGATCAAGCTACCGACCAACAGCACGGCACGGAGTGGACTGATCGACAAGGCGTGCTTCGCAAGATAGACGGGCACGAAGGTGAGCAGAGAAAACAACGGATGCACAGACGTCCGGTAATGGTCGTCGTGCACACGGGTCATGTTGGAGATTTCGCGAAGCGTATCCGCCTCGAACCAGAAATCCATCGACTGAAACAGAAAGGACGGCATCGCTCGGGCGATCAGCAGGCACCCGATGCCCACCGCCATGGCAAAGAGTGCGGCTATCAGCACATCGCGTCGATCGATACCCGTTGCGGCGGAGCGCGGAGACTGCGCCGGCAGCCCCGGGGTCTCAGGGGGACGGCCGAGCGTGACCGGCTTGTGGCGGGTACGGTGGGGAGAGAAATGAGTGGACCTGACCATACCCATAACGGCTTGGCATCCTGCTTCAAAAAATGACCTCTTCCGGCGGTTCACAACGCCCGCGGAAGGGACGAACGATTTCAGCAAAAGCAAACGAGTGGCCCGTGATCGGGCTCAAACGAACGATGAGACGCAGAGTGAAGGGAGTGCGAACGAAGGAGTCACGGTCTCATCTCGCGCCGGCGAAGGGACGGCGGCTTTCCTGTCGGCTGCACAGGAGATGTTCTATTCCTAGCAGAGTGCCCGGGTCAGATCAACCCTCGACGGGGAGCATTCACGGAGTGTTTCAAATCCGGCACATCGTTCATCATCGAACGAATGGCGGAAGACGTGGGCAGAATCGGGGTGGACGCAGGATGATGCTGACGCCGCACGCCTCCGTTACCGTGCCTGCCAGGCATATTGTGCGATCAGGACCAGCAGCGCAAGGCACAACACCACCAGCGCGGCAAGCGCGGAGACCAGGACGGAGCAGGCTGGATACCGCCTGAACGGGGCCCGACGCATGTGCGGAAACCGCATGAGGCAATACGTCGTCAC
>DAONAB010000026.1:8197-17172 GCA_035400805.1 Nitrospira sp.
CATGAACAGGGGCGACTGAGTTATTGGCTCGGCCGTGACTATTGGAACCGGGGCTACGGAACCGAAGCCGTCACGGCTCTAGTCGAATACGGATTCAACTGCCTGAAACTGCATCGCATCTACGCGCCGCACTTTCATACCAATCCGGCTTCCGGACGCGTGTTGCAGAAGGTGGGCCTGACACACGAGGGCCGCTTGCGTGAACACTATCTCCGGTTCGGCCAACGTATCGACGTGGAACTGTACGGGATACTCCGAGAGGAATTCGTGAACATGAACGCCGATAACAAAGACTTGGCTGGTCATCATGGGTAGCGGCTCGCTTCGGTGGAGAGCCGGTGCTGCCGATCGTGCAATGAATCTGATCCGGCTCGCCGTCATAGCCGTAGTGGCTCTTCCCGCTCTTGTACTCGCCGAAGGAACCACCTCCCCCGACCACCGGTTCTCCTTAGAATTTGAAACCGGTGCCGTGTGGCAATCTCGAAATCAGATACAGATTCCCGATAACAACAACGGAACCCGCTTCGGGTTGACCGACATACAAGGCAACGGCCCTGAAGCTCAACGGCGTGTTGAGCTCACCTGGAACATGAACCATCGGCATTCGCTCCGGTTCGTGTATGCACCGCTCGGCTTTTCCGGAACCGGTGCATTCGGTTCCCCGGTGCGTTTCGCGGGCGGCGTATTCGCGCCGGGCACTCCCGTGGATTCGGAGTACAAGTTCGATTCGTATCGCCTGACCTATCGGTACCTCATCCATGAATCGGACCGTTGGCGGTGGCGTATCGGTGCCACAGCGTTCATACGAGATGCGCGGGTGGAACTGCGCCAGCAGGGAACGGTGGCCTCGGACAGCAATGTAGGATTCGTACCGCTGCTGAGCACGAGCGTGGAATACGACATCGCCCCACGCTGGACGGCCCTGTTCGACTTCGACGGGCTCGTCAGCACACAAGGGCGTGCGATCGATGCGGCGCTGAAAATTCGCTATGACCTGACCGACCACTGGTTCATGACCGCGGGATACCGTGTATTCGAAGGCGGTGTGGACAATGACCGCTATGCCTTCGGCTGGTACAACTTCGCCCTGGCGTCAGTGGGAGTGCGATTTTAAGCCTCCGAACACACACTCCACCTCTTCCGCCGCGCGTATCCCGCTTTCGACGGCCCCATTCATGTACCCTTGCCAACGCTGGCTGGTATGTTCGCCGGCAAAGACAATCCGCCCATGCGGCCGGGACAGCCACGCTCGTTGCCCGGGATCGTAACCCGGCTGAAAGACCGCGTATCCGCCGCGCACGAAGGGGTCATCTTCCCATGACACGTGGCACGAGGCGCGCAGCACGGCCTTCGTCGCGCCCAACCAGTTCAGTCGTGCCGCCACCGCCTCGGCCCCGCCCTGATTGAGGATTTGCTTCGTATCACGACTCGCCGATCCGCCTGCCAGTAACGTCAGGATGCCGCTCTGCCCTCGCTGCTCCTCGTTGCCATCCCAGATCGCGCCGATTGGGAAATCGGTTCCATACGCCAGCGGTTTTCCCGCACGTTGCCAGAAACGTCGATCGAACTGTACAAGCGTCTTTGTCGCGGGTCCGTAGTGGAGATCTCGAAATGCATGGAGTTGTGGAAGGGGCAGCGACGGCGTGAACGCGAGACGCCGCACTATCGTAGCGGGAAGGGCCAGTACCACCGCGTCAGCAAACATCTGCGCCTGGACATCCCGTCCGCGCAAGGTGACTCGCACCTTCCCTCGATGCTGAGCCAGAGCTCGCACGGTGGTCTTGAGTTGAACCGGTTCTTCGAGGGTTCCGGCGAGGGCCGTCGAAAGACGATCGTTGCCGCCTTTGATCCGGTAGAAATGGTCCACCGTAGACGAGTCCGTCGCGAGTTGATCAACCAGGGCGAGCAACGACAGATTCTCCGGATCGGCCAGAAAAAATCCACGCATGCCGTTCAGGCGCGCGCGTAACTGCCGGTTGGCCCGGATTGAGTCGAGCCAGTCCGCGACAGACTGTTCTGCCAAACGCCGCGCAATCGGGCCATCCCATCGACGCTCGTTTGCCTGATGGGCTCGCAGCCACGGCTCGGCGGCTTGTGCCAATTCGGCCCACAGGCCGCCGGACTCAGAGGCCAGCGTAACGACAGGCGCGCGAGCCGCCTGACGGGCAAACGCAAATCCGCCGCGCAAGATCGGCGACAAGGTCAACCCCAGGTCCTTGGCCAGCTGCCGGATAGCCTCCTGATCAGGATCGATCAGGTCGCCCCCGGCCTCGGCATGTTGTCCCTCGGAAAATTCGTCCCGTCTCGTCCACACCCGGCCGCCCACGCGGTCGCGTGCCTCCACCATGGTCACGCGCGCGCCACACCGTTGCAGTTCAACCGCGGCGGTCAGTCCGGCGAGTCCTGCCCCCGCCACAATCACCGACGCGCCACGCAATGATGGACGGCTTCGCATCACTCTCGACGATACGCGATTCAGCAGTCGAGGGATAGTGTGATTGTCGCGTGGACATTCTTGGAGTGGGGAGTCCTGTGTCCCCTCGAAAGCCCCGCTGACTTACGGTGATTGACCCATCCCCTTGCTTGATGCCAGTATCCAGCATCGCGACGCTACAGTTTTGATACGAGGAGGTTACGCATGGATGCCGAGCAACCGGGCAATTCTTCCGCTCCTGACATCCTCGCACCTCAGCCCGCAACGGACCCTACCGGTGCCGACGAACGCAGCTTTCGCATCAGGCTCGCCGTGTTTGTGTGCGTGGTCGTCGCGGCGGTGATCGCCGCATTCGTGGGCTATCCGACGTGGCAGGAATACGTCTCGCAGCAAGAAGCCAAACTCGAACTGCGTGCCTACGTCGATGTCCGCGCGCTCGGGCCCACGGCACTGAAGGAAGGCCTGTCGCCTCGAGTCAGAGAAACGATCCAGAACATCGGGCGGACGCCGGCCTACAACGATGTCATCCAGGCCGCCATCACCGTGGCCGACTACCCGCTGAGCAAGCCATTCGAGCGGCTCACGTGTCCGGTCGAAGACCATCAGGCTGACAAACGGAAGTGGTTTCTAGGCAAGGGACCACGGGTGGAGACGGTCCGCGACGCGCCGTTAACGGCCGAGGAAGTCACGGCCATACAGACCGCCAAGTCGGCGCTCTATTTCCATGGGACGGTCTGCTATCGGGATATCTTTCACGAACAGCACCGCACCGACTTCTGTATGTTTTGGAAATGGGACGCAGGCCGCGTGAGTCCCTCGCTCTCCTGTGATCAGGGGAACAAGGCCGACTAGGCGGAAGGAGACAGCGCGCGGCGAGCAATAGGAGTCAGCAGGTCAGAGCACAAACACGTGGTCGACGAGATAGCGAGAGCCCTGTTGGACTAGCACCATTTCGGCCACATAGTCGCCGGGGGAATTTGAGAACTGCTGTTTCCAGACAATCGCGATCGACCCGGGGCGACGGAAGATGGCGACCGGCGTCCGCGCCCCGAACGTGCCCTTCTCGGTCTGATATTGCCGGCACACCCGCTCAAGATAGTCTTTCGTCACGATCGCCTTCAGGCGATCGGTAAAGTCCTGCACATGGCGAGCATGGTCAATGGCCGTCGACGCCTCCATGAGATTGTCCATGATGGGATCGGCAATCGCCAGAATTTCGGCGTCGGATTTATTCTCCAGATCCATAAGACCCTCTGAGTATGTGTGCGGTTGTTGATGTCGGCGCAAAGATACGCAGAAGGACTGAGAGAATCAATCAGGCAATTTACAGTATTGTGGCGAGCAGGCGGCCGCATTAGCTACGGCTGAAGTGGTCACAAGATGGCAGGGAAGTTTTGACATCCGCACATGCATTCGGAGAGCATCGCCGAAAAATTCTGGCAGAACCCGACGCTCGATCTCAACTAGTCCTTCGCCGGGACACTGTGCGCGATGACCACAGGCTGACCTTGCCGCGTCAACCAGGTCGCTTGCCGGTCGGTCCGGCGTGCTAAGACGGTGGCGGCAAACCAGGCCTGCTTCCGGTCTGGACTCACGGCAAAGATCAGCGTGCCCGGACGATCCGGCGGACTGGCGAGTGCCGAACCAGCCGCATTCGGGACACATTGGATCACATAGGGAAGCGGCTGCCCGTTTTGCATGTAATGAGACGGCCCGAATAGCTCGACGGATGGATCACACGAAAACTGACCTTGTTCTTGGGCCAGATGCTTTGAAGAAGCCGCGAACGTGCCCAGCCGCTGGAGCATATTGAAGGAAGCTCGGTCCAAGGGCGATCCATGGTGTCCATATTTGAAATTTGGAATGGCCACCGCAACGACCATGACGGCGATGGGCACCAGGGTCCACTTCCACCTCGCATCGGTTCGCCACAGCCGCCGGCAGCCGAACAAGCCCACACATCCCACAGCCGCATAGAGGAAGGCGTCGCTGAGGACTGTCTCTCCTCGCACCGAGTACCATGATGGATCATGAGGCCGAACCTCCCTCACACCCATGACCATCCCAACTCCAACAAGCATGAGGGGGACCAGACCAAGCAAGACAGCGATGGTTCGTTTGAGCAGTAGCATGGGCTGAATCCATCCTAGCGCGTATTGGATGCGGCGCCAGAAAATCCCGAGATCCCGCTCCATCATGGGCAATGACCTCCAGAAGGACACGACAAACCCACCCGTGCATTCCCCCAACATATCTAAGCCGCACCCGGCAGTATTGGCTCCCCGCCCTGTGATATCCTGAACTCGTCACCACACGGGAGGCTGTACCATGTTCTTCTCCCGCTCCTCGCTGAACACCGCAGCACGACTCGCACTCTGTTCCTTCGCCTTCTCATTGTTTACTGCCCCAACCTTCGCCTCGACGACGATTTATAGCTACACGAACGACGAAGGCGTCCAGACGTTTACCAACGAGCTGGAGTCGGTGCCGGAGAAATACCGCCCCCAGCTATCGCAGCGCCGTTTCGACGCGCCGGTAACTCCGGAAACGCCAGCGCCGGCCGTGGCGTCTGAAGATCGGTCACACGCGGCCGATGTGCGGACCATCTCCGCGAGCGGTGAATACCGCATGGGTGATCATGACAGTCGCGCCGACGCCATCCGCCTGGCGACGGAATCCGCGAAGAAGGACGCGCTCGAGCAGGTCGCGACCTATGTCGAGCGCATCACCGAAGTGCGGAACCTCGCCGTCACACGGGATGATATCCATAGCTTCACCGCAGGTGTGGTGAAAGTGCTCGATCAATCGGTGTCGACGAGGCTGGAGCAGGACCAGGTCGTGGTTCGTGTCGACCTCACGGCGGAAATCGACCCCCATGATGTCGCGAAGGCCATCGCCGCGCTCAGGGAAAACGACCAGGCCCGGGAGGAACTCCTCGCGCTCCAGGCAGAGACCGATCGACTCCAGGCACAGGTCGACGACACGAATCGCGCGCTGGCCGCCGTCTCTATTCCTTCAGACGTGCAGCAATACACGGATCAACGTCAGGACATGCTCGACCAGATGCAGGCCAACGCGCTGCTTTCGCAAGCCTGGACGAGTTGGACCTATCCAACAGTCGGCTTCTACTCCTATCCGTGGCTCGGAGTCTCAGGCATCAATGGCTTGTTGCTGCAAGCCCAACGCCTCTCGCCGCATCATCGCCACCTCCCGCTGGCGCAACGGATGATGACAGCGAACACCAGCGCCCCACCGGCACAACCACCGGTCGCTACGACGCCGCGCCCTTCGTTGCTGGTTCCGCCTCTACCGCATCTGCATCCATATCAGGCCCCGCCGCTCCTCAACAGCCAGGGCCAGCAAGCCAAAGTCGGTGATGTGGTGGTGATTCCGACGCCTCGATCCGTTCCGGCGACTCCGCAATACAGACCGCAGCCGCCCCCGTATCAACTTCACCCCAACCATTTCTGGCGGCCCAGTTCCCCGAATATTCAGCACATGCCGTCGGCCTCACACCCAGGCCCGTCGGTCAGCATGGCGCCGCGCCCATCCGGCGGGTCGATGAGCAGCGGCGGCCATTCCCACGGCGGCGGTGGCCATCGTGGCCGTTAACGCGCAGCCGAGGAACATCACTCGGCCAGACCACGGCGTTGACATGTCACGCGTTCGCCGCCAGATCCCGCCTGCGCATCCTCGAATAAGACCAGGGATCTCATATCGATTTCGGTTATAGTGAGGGCATGGGGACCAGATCGGCCCACCACACAAGCCCTATCGCACATCGGAGACGATCTGCTCGGCGCCGCGTCACGGTCGCAGCGCTCAGCCGGTTCGTGTCCTCCCGCTGGCGAAACCTTCGTGCCTTCCTCCGTGCCGTGGGAAACACGCACCCGGTTCTGCGCATCGTCATCATCCCGGGACTGCTCATCGGGTGTTGGCTAGTGGCAAACTGGACCTACCATGCGGTCCAGAAACCCACCGAAGTCTTCTTCCCGCTGGACAACACGTTGGACAAGAGCCCGCAGGAAACCTGGCGACAGTACGGCTCACTGTTCAGAGACCATGCAACGCCGTCCGTGGCGCCTGAACTGCTCGCCGCGCTGGCGCAGGTGGAGGGCGGTGGGAATCCTGTGGCGCGGACCTACTGGCGATGGCGCTGGTCGTGGAATCCGTTCGAATGGTATCGCCCGGCTTCCAGCGCGGTGGGCATGTATCAGATGACCGACGGCACGTTCCACGCTGCGAAACGCTATTGCGTCCACGACCATGCCGTCGTGCAAGACGGTGCCTGGCACGATCTGCGCTCGTGTTGGTTCAACAGCCTGTATAGTCGTGTACTGCCGAGCCATGCGATCGAATTGACGGCGGCCTCCCTCGATCGCGACATCGCCTCAGCGCTCGCGCTTCGCCGTGGGGCGCCCGCCGGCACGCGACAGAGGCTGGACCTCGCCGCAGTGATCCATCTGTGCGGGGCCGGGGCCGGACGGGATTTTGCCGCCAGAGGATTCCGCCTCACACCTCACCAGAAATGTGGCGATCATCACGTCGCCACCTATCTGGGCCACGTGCGGGGCCTGACGCAGCGATTCGTTAGGTTGGCGACTGGAGGCCGTGAACGACACGATATGCTCAGTGCACGGCACAATTGACCACATGTGGATACGCGGCTAGTGCGGCCGATGGTGACAGCCGGGACGTTTCTCTTTATCCTCCGTCGGCTTATCGGTATCTGGGCAAATATCCTCGTCTAGAATGTGGAACATGCCCATCATGGCATGATCTTCGTGCAACACATTGTGACAATGGATGGGATACTGGCCGGTAAAATCTCGAAATCGCATCAACAGTTCGACCTCACCACCCGGATCCAACCGCACGACATCCTTCCGTCCCGCCTCAATGTCTGCGACGGAGAGCCCGTTTCGCGTCCGCAAGAGGAACTCATTGTGATGCACGTGAATGGGATGATCCCATCCTCCGCCGCCGTTCTTGAAGACCCACAGTTCATCCGAATTGCGCCGCACATGCGCCATGACCTCGCCGTCTCTGTAGGGAGTACCATTGACCGTCCAACTACCGTTGCGGCGATCAAACTCGAAGGTCCGCTTCGCTGCGCAGCGCGGTCTCTCACCTGACACATCAGGCCGCTTGCGCAAAACTTCCGGCACACGGCTTGGATCCGGCGCATCGCGCACGACATCGAATCGCAACAATGGCACGCCTTTGCTTTCGATATCAGCAGGTTTGGCACCGTTGATGTGGCGCAGGCGGTTTTCCAAGCAGATCTGATCGCCCAGCTTGGCTTTCGAGAAGTCGATGATGACGTCGATCCGTTCGGCCACGCCCAGGCGCGTGGGTGTGTGCCGCTCGACCGGACGCTCCAGCAAGTTTCCGTCGTTGGAAATTTGCGTGAAGGTCATGCCGTGACTAAGAAAGAGTTGATAGAACCGCGACGGCCCGGCGTTGACGAACCGGAACCGATACTTCCGTCTGGCGACCTGAAAATACGGCTGGATCACGCCGTTCACGAGCACCTTATCTCCCACGATCCCCTTGCTGTCTTTGTCCGAAGTGTCGAGATACAGCAGGCCATCGGCCGGATCGAAGACTTTGTCGGTGAGCAGGATCGGCACGTCGAACTCGCCGCTGGGGAGTCGGAGCGCCATGGGATTCGGGTCCTGCTCGTTGCCGGAATCGAGTTCATCGAACAGGAGAAACATGCCGGTGAGCCCTTTGTACACGTTGGCGGCAGTGGCCTCATGCATATGGTCGTGATACCAGAGAGTCCCCAACGCTTCGCTGGGGTCGCCGGCGGCAGAATAGCCGTCCCGGACCCGTGGGTCCGTACTGTAGCCTGCATACTGATTGGCAAAACATTGGTCGTAGAAGGTCCCGTTCTTCCAAAAATTTCGCGGATTGCCGTCGCTCTCGGGCGCCGTATGTCCGTTGTGTAAATGGGTCGAGACGAAATGACAGCCAAACTCATGCACCTTCGCCTTCGACGAATCTTTGGGTGGTTTGTTCGCGACGTCCGGAAGCCAATTCCAGTTTCGCAGGATCATCGGGCGACCATATCGCCCATGGTACACCGGGCCGGGCGAATGCCCATTGAACCCCCAGATCGGCTGCAATGGAAGGTCCGGATGAAAGGAATGGAGAAATTCCTGCTGACGCACTTCATACAGGGTTACCGGTCGCTCAGGATTCTGAAAAAGGCTCTCGAATTGCTGATGCGAGAGTGTTCGCCCGTCACGCGGATCGGAACTCGGATCTTTGGCGGGAGCGGGGTTGAGCAAGCCCATCGGCTGTTGCACGGGCGGCACCGGCATGGGAACCGCAAACGGTCTGGTGCAGGGACTCTTCCAGTCCCCCAGAATCCGATCCGCAATCTCCTTGGCCTCTTCGGAAATCGGGCATGTCGACTGGGGATGACTCCACGCCCGGCTCCCTTTCCCCGGAATCCACAGACCCGCGGCCGCCGCCAATCCCCATTTCATCATGTCGCGTCGCGAAATTGTCATTACGAGTTCCCTCTCTTTCC